>JBNLFN010000100.1:0-15394 GCA_050305555.1 Desulfobacteraceae bacterium
GGGCGCCAGAGCCAAGGCGTCCGAGGGTGAAGCCGCAGTAACACTACTGCGAACCCTCGGCAACGCAGGATCTAAAGTCCTCCGCCAAACGTGCCTAAGCGGGAGGGCGCCAGAGCCAAGGCGCCCGAGGGTGAAGCCATAGTAACACTACTGCAAACCCTCGGCAACACCGGCTCTGGCGTCCTTCCGCCAAACGTGCCTAAGCGGCAGGGCGCCAGAGCCAAGGCGTCCGAGGGTGAAGCCGTAGTAACACTACTGCGAACCCTCGGCAACACCGGCTCTGGCGTCCTCCCGCTTAGGCACCCGAATAGCGATAGTATGCTGCACATGTCCCTTCCGTCGACACCATACAAGGTCCAACCGGTTGCATGGGCGTGCACGCTTTGCCGTACAACGCACATTGTTGGGGGGTTTTGGTGCCGGATAAAATTTCGCCGCAAGCGCACCCTTTGGGCTCAGGCACTTCGGTTACGGATAGCTCCATTTTTTTGACCGCGTCAAAGTCAGCCAGCTCATCGCGGATGGCCAGGCCGCTGCCGGGGATAACGCCCAATCCACGCCATGCCACATCACAGGGCTCAAATACTTTGGCCAAGACGGCTTGGGCTTGGGTATTGCCCTGGCGGGTGACCGCCCGCGGATAGGCGTTGCCCAATGCAGGGGTTTGGTTTTCAATCATGGTGACCAGTTCTGAAATACCGCGCAACACATCCACCGGTTCGAATCCGGCCACGACGCTGGGGGTCCGGTATTGATCGAAAAAAGATTGATAGGCATCCAATCCTATAATGACGGACACATGACCGGGCAATAGAAAGCCATCGATCTGAACGTCGGGGTTGTCCATCAACGCGCTCAAGGCCACCGGCACGGTTTTGTGGGCGCTATAGATGGAAAAATTCTTCAGTCCGGAGGCCCGGGCGGCCAGCAGCGCCGCCGCAATGGTGGGTGCGGTGGTTTCAAAGCCGACGCCCAGAAAAACCACTTCCCGACCCGGTTGGGCTTTGGCCATTTGCACGGCATCCATGGCGGAGTAAACCATACGCACATCGGCGCCCTCGGCTGTCTCTTTTTGCAGGGAAGAGCCGCTGCCCGGGACACGCATCAAATCGCCGAAGGTGGTGATGGTCACTGCTTTGCGCCTTGACAGCGCCACGAAAGCATCAATATCTCCCTGTGATGTTACACAAACCGGACATCCCGGACCCGAAAGCAAAGAGAGGGTTTGCGGCAGCAAGGCCCGAATCCCATGCCGAAAAATCGACACCGTGTGGGTGCCGCATACCTCCATCAGTCGGATGGAACTTTTGCTGTGGGTTTGAATCTGATGAACCAGGCTCTGTGCAATGGCCGGATCACGATACTCTTCGGCATAGGCAATCGTCATAACCGCGCCCCTTGTAAAAATTCCAGATATTTACCACCAAAATAAGGTTCAGTGTTCCTTCCGGCAGATGGAAAATTCTAAGCTGTCACCTCACTCTTTATGCCGTTGATAGCCTGGGCGCCGATAATGGCCTGCCCCAGGGCAATACCGCCATCGTTGGTGGGCGTCAACCGATGGCTGAACACTTCAAACTGCCGCCGGGTGAGCTCGCCGATCAATCCTTCCAACAACAATTTGTTTTGAAAGCATCCACCGCTGAGCACCACTTGCCGGATACCGGTCTCCCGGCCGATTTCGTTGCAAAGCGCCGCAAATCCTTGGATCAGCGTATTGTGAAATTTGCGACTGATCAGAAAGGCCGGCAAACCGGCCCGAATATCTTCTACCACCCCGGCGATAATCGGTTGGACCGCAAACTGTTTCACCTGCCGGCTTTGCCATGTGAAGGCATAGTGCTGGTCTTCATGTTCATCGGCCATCATCTCCAATTCCATGGCGGCTTGACCTTCAAAGGCGACCTGTTGGCGCAAACCGATAATAGCGGCAACCCCATCGAACAGTCTTCCCAGGCTGGATGTCATCGGCGCATTGATCTGTTTGCGGACCATCTCCAGCACCACGTCCGCCTTGGATCGATCCACCCTGGAGAGAAAGGGCAAATCCAGATCCCACACTTGCCCGGGGAAAGTCAGTTCCAGATAGGCCAGCGCCATTCGATACGGCGCTTTGATGGCCGCAGTGCTTCCCGGCATGGGCACCGGCGTCAAATGCGCGGCGCGGCGAAATCCGGCCGCATCCGCCACCAGGATTTCGCCCCCCCAAACCGTATGATCTTTTCCAAGGCCGGTGCCGTCAAAAGCCAAACCGATCACAGGCCCGCATAACCGGTGCTCGGCCATACAAGCCACCACATGGGCATGGTGGTGCTGGACCTGAAGCAACGGCAGCTCCTGGGCCCGGGCCCATTGGGTGCTCAAATAATCGGGGTGCAAATCGCACACCAGTGCCTGGGGGGTGATGTCCAGAATACGTTTGAGGTGTTCGATGGTCAACCGGAAGAAGGCTTCGGTGGGCAAGTTCTCCAAATCACCAATGTGCTGGCTCAAAAACGCCTGTTTGTCTTTGGTCAGGCAGATGGTATTTTTGAGTTCAGCCCCGCAGGCCAACAGGGGGGGCACGGCGCTTTTTAAAAAAATGGGAATGGGAACGAATCCCCTGGAACGCCGCATGAATCTGGATTCTCCAGCGGCCATCCGCACGATGGAGTCGTCGCTGCGCAAGTAGATGTCGCGGTCGTGCACCAAAAAGTAATCGGCGATAGCGTGCAGCCGCCGGAAGGCTTCGTTATTGTCGATGGCAATGGGTTCTTCGCTCATATTGGCGCTGGTCATGACCAGGGCTTTGAAACCGTGGGCCAGCAGTAAATAGTGCACGGGAGTATAAGGCAGCATGACGCCGTAGTATTGATTGTGCGGGGCCACGCTGAACGCCAGTTTTTCGGGCTGTATTTTGGTCAACAAAACGATGGGGCGTTGCATGCTGCCCAACAATTTGGCTTCGTCAGGGGTGACCTCGGCATAGCGCCGGACGGCCTCCAGATCGGGCGACATCACCGCCAGTGGTTTTTCTTCCCGGTGCTTGCGTGCGCGCAGCCGCTCAACGGCCGGATCGTTGGTGGCGTCCACGGCCAGATGAAAGCCGCCCAACCCTTTGATGGCCAGGATATGGCCCGCTTTGAGCAGTGCCGCGGTTTGACCGATGGGATCGGAGGCCGCTAAGGGCCGGCCTTTGTGGTCACACAGGGCGACTTGCGGACCGCACTGGGCACAGGCATTGGGCTGGGCATGAAACCGGCGGTCGTTGGGGTCATCGTATTCCGCTTGGCAGGCGGGACACATGGGAAAATGGCGCATGGAGGTTTTGGGCCGGTCGTAGGGAATGTCGTCGATAATGGTGTAGCGCGGGCCGCAATTGGTGCAATTGATAAACGGATAACCCAAGCGTCTATCTTGGGGATCAAACAACTCCCGCAGGCAATCATCGCACACCGATACATCCGGTGAGATCAAGGTGGCGCGAAAATCAGCGCCTCTGCTTTTTTCAATGCTAAATTGGGCGACGCCGGTGAGCGCCGCCTCTTGCACCGCCACGTCAACAATGAAGGCCAATGGTGGGGGCTCGTCAGCCAAGTCGGCTAAAAACGAACGAATTTGCGGTTCAGGTCCTTCCACATGAATGCTGAGACCGCTAGCCGTGTTAATCGCCTGGCCGACCAATCGGTGCCGCCGGGCCAATTGATAGACAAATGGCCTGAAGCCCACCCCTTGAACAATCCCGCTGACCTCGATCTGTTTGGCAAGGTGGACCGCGGTCATATGGAATCGGTGCCTTCGCTCGTGCGTTGCACGATCTCATTGATGGCTTTGTCCAAGGCATCGGTATCCAATGGTTTGTTAAAAAAGGCGCTGGCCTGCATATCGAAGGCCTTCTGGGCAAGGTCCTTGTCCCCATGGCCGGTGATAACAATCACTTCAGTCTCCGGCGCGATGCGTTTGATCTGGCGCAGCACTTCATACCCGTCCTTTCCCGGCATTTTAATGTCTGTCAACACAATGGGCGGCTGCTCCTGCTTAAACAACTGCAAGCCCAGGGTCTCGTTCTCGGCCGACAATACTTGATGGCCGCAGGCCTCTAAGTAGAGCGTGAGCATTTGCAGTGTGGGTTGCTCGTCATCAATGATGAGAATCGTTGCCATAAATTTACCTCAAGAGTCGGATCATCTCTTTAACTTGGTTAAAAAAGACCACTGCCCTTATATATTTCTTACAATGCCATCTTCCCGGGCTACGGCGCTTGCCTCTCCGTCCAGCCATGCGAACGCCTCGTCCTGACTATAAAAAATACCGACGTTCGTGGGGTAATTTTCGACCAGCGATTGATACATGCGCGACAGGCCGTATTGAACTTCGGCGTCAATCACGATGGCCATTTTCGATTTCCATTGAATCTCCGAGTGGGACGAAATGTAATAGATAATGCTTTCAAGGGCATTGTAGCCAAAATCGTCACTGGGCAAACACCCTTTAAAGTCCCATATCGCATTGCACTGCGTCACATCATACATGGCGTTCTCGCGTTCAATCACTTTGATAATCAGGTCCGGGGTAATGCAGGAGCCCTTGGGAAAAGATACGATGATCACACCATGCGGGCACTCGATTTTATATAGCGCTGCACTCATAGATCGATTCCTTTCATTTGCAGATTTTCAGCCTATTACAAATAGATACAGAAACAGGTTGCGCCCTCAGCCCCTAAAAGGTCATCCAAACCGGGCAAAACGGAGCGTCATGCAGGTGCCGCCACCATTACGGCCACGGGCCAAGATGGTCCCGCCATAGTCCCTGGCAATGCCGTAAGAGATCGCCAGCCCCAATCCCATGCCCTTGCCAACCTCCTTGGTAGTATAAAAGGGCTCAAAAATTTTATCTCGGACACTTTGGGGGATGCCGACCCCCGTATCGGCCACTTCGCATACAACATCATCGGCCTCGCTATAAGTACGCAAAGTGATCACCCGATCTTTATCTGGAGAGACCTCTTTCGGCAATAGTTCAATGGCATCGCGCGCGTTGCTGACCAAATTAAACATCACTTGTTCCAGACGGTTAAAATTGGCCACGATGGGAGGCAAATTATCGTCCAATTTATAATGGACATGTATATTATTCAGCGCCAATTGCTGGCCGATAATCTCCAGCACACTGGTGATCACCGCATTTAAATCCACGGGCTCTTTCTTAAAATCAGGCTTGCGTCCAAATTCTCTCAACCGGTTGATGATATCCGAGGCCCGCTTGACCTGATTGGCCACAGCCGTGGCCACACTTTCCAGTTCTGTCGAGGATAGGGCCTTGCCGCCCCGGACCATACGACGCAAGTAGTCATTGCCGATTTTAATGGCATTAAGGGGTTGGGTTAACTCGTGCGCCATACCGGCAGACATCTCACCCAGGGTTTGCATCTTGGTGGTTTGGAAAATCTGGGCATCCCGTTCAATGGACTCGGTAATATCGGTAGCAGCGACAATCACCGACGGTTGGTTTTTATAGTGTGTCGGACACGCTTTGACCCGCAGGTAAAACGGGGTGCCGTCTTTTTTATGGTGCCGCGCTTTTTGATTGATAAAACAACCATTCGGCCATGCCGTAGAGGTATCGAACCCCAACCCCTGCTCCTGGTTTTCAAACTCACCCAGCGCATTGAATTGACGGCCCAAAAGTTCTTCCTTGGCGTAACCGTAAGTCTCCAGGGCCGCTGGATTGACGTCCAGAATGGATAAGCTGTTCATGTCCAGGACAAAAATAGGGTTGGGTCCGCTGTCAAACAAAGAACGATATTTCTCTTCAGATTCGTGCAAGGCGGCTTCTGCGGCTTTACGTTGGGTGATATTCAAGAATGCACCGGTGATAAAATCGATCTCTCCGTCCGCATTGCAAATAATCTGGCTGCTGGCCTGCAACCAAACAATCTCACCGCTTTTCTTGCGAATGCGATATTCCCGGAAATACTGCTTGCTGCCTTTCAGGGCGGATAAAATCGTGTCACGATGGCCGGGGCGGTCTTCTTCCAATATCACATCGGTCCATTTCAGCTGCCGCGTTAAAAAGACTTCTTTGGGATATCCGGTGACGGTTTCAATTTTGTCATCGTAAAAATCGATAGCGCCGTCTGAATACCCTTTAAAGACCACATTGGGGATGTTGTTGATCAACAGGCGGTAGTTGCGTTCGCTCTCTTTTAAGGCTTGCTCCGAGCGTTTTTTTTCAGTGACATCAGCGGCAATGCACAAAAAACCACTAATGGCGCCTTCAGGATCCCGCAGGGGACTGATCGAAAGCTGGACGGGAAACAGGGTGCCGTTTTTATGCACATAGCTCCACTCTTTCAATTCGCCCATGCTATGGGCCGCATAGTGAAAAAAAACATCCATGTGGGCGACGCTGCGATTCAATTCATCGCTGAGTTCATCTGCATGCTGTTTGAGCTCACTCACGTCGTGAAACCCAATGGGCGTCATTTGTCCGACCACCTCTGACACGCTGTACCCCAGCAAATTTTCAGCACCCTTGTTAAACACGATAATAATGCCCCGCTCATCGGTGGCCATGATGGCCATGTGCGCGGCAGAATCAAGTACAGCTTTGCGCTGGGCATTGGCCACCTGGAAACGGCGCAAGACGCGCTCGGTCTCTTCAAACTGTTTGACCACCAGGGAGGCGGTAATCTCCGCCGATTCCCGGGCCACCCGAATCTCTTCTTTGAGCAGCTCGTTTTCTTCCACCAACGCTTGAATGGGGCAGTGATCACGATCCTCACACTGGGCGCACAGATGGGGCCACTGACATCGGGTTTGCGGCCCCATGGGTTTGGGCTTGACGGAGAGTGCAACGGACATGGTTTCTTTACCTCTTTTACTGCCGGCTACTGCCGGCAACCCATTTTTGCCGGCAATGAATCTCATTTTACCGGTTTGGTTTGCGTGGCGGCATGGGCGCTTAGCGCCAATTTAAAATGGCAACTGAACGCCGTTTTTTCATTATTCGAATATGGTCGTTCTCCCAAGGTTTGCGGTTCATTTGGTTATCGCGTGTACGGTACACACCAGGCACGGATCAAAAGAGCGCACGATATGCTCCACCTCAACAGGTTGTTGGAGCTCTTGCACTTCCGTCCCCACGATGGCCTCTTCCCAGGGCCCCCGGACATCATCGCCGTCTTGGGGAGAGGCATTCCAGGCGGTGGGTGTGATCACCTGGTAATTTCCGATAACGCCGTTTTCAATGGTCACCCAATGGCCCAACATACCGCGGGGTGCCGACACCAGGCCGTAGCCCTTGCCGGTAACAATTTTGGAGTAGTCTTTAAAATAGGGGGTATCGCAACCGGCCATCTCTTCGAGCCATTGATCGATGGCCGGCAAGACCAGGGCCGGACGCACCAGCCGGGCCAACGTCCGTATCATGGCATTGGCGCCTTTGTCTTTGATTTGGGCTACAAAAAAGGGGGATCCCGCCAGCAGCATGTCGGCCAGCGCACCGGTTTCCGCAGGTTGACCGCGATAACGCGGTGCTTTGGCCCAGGAATATTTTTGCCCACCCGGGTTGGTGGTGTCCGGTATGGTGCGCCCGTTAAAGGGATGTCGAATCGTCGCTTCATCTTTAAAAAAGGAGCTGCTGATATCTTCGTTGATCAATTGGGTATTTAAAGGCGCCACACCCTCCGGGGTAATAAACCCATTGGGAATCAGCTGATCGTTGCTGTTGATGCCGCGCACCTGTGTCTGTGCCGGCAAGTCCGGTCCGCCGCCACCGATAAAGTTGTCATGGCCGCGTCCCAGGCGATCCAATCCCAAATCCAGGGCATACCTCAGGAAAAAGCCCACATCGCTGTTTTGATGGGCAGGTGCTTCCGTCAGCCATGCCTGCAGTGCCTCCCATGAGTCAATCCGGTGCCAACGGTCTATCGGGCATCCCAATACACGCTGCTCATACCATTTGCGGAAATTGCGCAATATGTGACGGCAATGGGCAATGTCACTGACCGTCGGTACCGTCACTACACCGCCCGGCACCATGAAAGAGGAGTGCGGCCATTGACCGCCTAGAATAGCGATGATTTCCAACACCCTTTTGGTTTCGGTCACCGTTTGCAGGGCGGTTTCGCCTTTAAGTACCTGATAGCGTTTAATGGCCTCGCCATACAGCGGCTGTGCGCTGTAGCGCGCGTGGATCAAATCCGGCATAAAAAGTAAAAAAGGTTGGCGTACATCGTTTTGCAACTGTTCCACCAGCAAAGTCACATTGCGCAACCGCTGGGCATTGTGGGGCACCGTGGCGGCATAGGCCATGTCCAGCGCCTTGGCGGCTGCATTGAGATGGGCCGTGGTGCAAATACCGCAAATGCGCGGGGTAATCACCAGGCTGTCTTTGGGCCCGCGGCCGGTCATTAGATTTTCGATGCCACGATACATGGTGCCCACACTGCGAGCCTGGCGCACCACGTTGTCCTCGAACTCCAAATGCAGCTCCAGGTCCCCTTCCACCCGATTCAAGGGAATAATTTTTTGGGTCTGTTTCATAATCCGAGCTCAACCGCCGTTTGTGGATGCCCCAGGTTGCCCCAGCAACATGGGCAAAGGTTATGATTGCAACGTGTCAAGGAGACATGTGCAAAGGATCGGCATCGCCCATCCCATAGGTCAACCATGAATAGCCATTAGATCCCTGTTTCGCGCTTCATCAAGCGTTTGGGCGCCGCCGCTGCCGCCATGCCTTTGTAAGCCATGTAGTGCGCCCGGCTCACTCCATCCGGCAATTCTATGGGGATCCCTTCAATATTGCGTGTTTCGAAAAACGGATATTGCTGGGGAAAATCCGGGCGTGTGCACCCAAAACACGGCACCCCCACGCGGGTTTTTGACGAGCGCCGGTTCCATAAAAATTTGTTGCAGGGACCCGTCACCAAAGGACCATGGCAGCCCATATAGAAAAAAAGGCAGCCGCGCTCACCAAACTTTTTCTCTTCAACACGATATTCGTGGTATTCATTGCGGGTGCAGCCCTGGTGCACCATCACCCCATACCAATTGAGCGGCATGTTGTAGTGGCCCAATTCCACCGGCATGTCGGCGGCCACCGCCGACAAGGTGCCCACCACCACCTCGCAATGGCAAGGACAACCCGGCATATTGATCACCGGATAACCGCTGGGGGTGATAAAATCTTTACCCAGCAGCCCGCCCATCTCCCATTTGGTAAATTGCAGGCCGCTGGCCATGACCTCGCTGTCGGCCCCGATACCGCCAAAACTGGCGCAGGTGCCCACAGCCAGGACATAATGCGCTTTTTTAGCCAGCCCTTCGATGAGGTCTTTTTTGGGGCCGCCGGGCAACATGTCAAACCCACCGCTGCTATTGGGACCATGAATCACCGAGCCTTCGACGCATAATATGTCCAGGGCCTGTTCCCCGGACAGAATCCGTTGGTTGAGGATTTCAAGATCATCATGGTTGTTGGCCGAAAGGGCTTGGTGCCATAGCAGGTCCAAGCCGAAAAAATCCAGCAGTTCGATCAGGTCGGGGGTATCGGCATTGAGCAACGACCAAGTGTCGCCGCCACAACCACCGCCTTGAAGCCAGTATAGGGTTTTGGGCATAGCGAACCTCCCACAAAGGGTCTTGGTAAGATATTTATGTTAGTGCAATTCGGCCGCCAAAGGCAAGCCCCATGACAAAAACAATCCCAGGGCAGCCGCTTTGCGCAAAATCTCTGATAGGGCATCGGGCTCATGGGCGGTCATACCCATTCCAGCGGACCACCCGGGCCAGCGCCTTTCGGACCTTGGGCCGAATGGCATCATCGGCCGGATAGCCCACGGTGATCAGCAACCCCACCCGTTTATGGGCCGGAATCTGCAGCAGCGCCTTGACCTTGGACTCTTTAAACCATCCCAGCATACAGGTACCCAGCCCTTGCGCAGTCGCTTGCAGACAAAAATGCTCGGCGGCAATAGCCACATCCATCCAGGCAAAATCTCTGCGCTTCACAGCCGTACCCAGCCGTGAGGTTAAATTGGGCTTTTCCACCACCAGGACCACATGCACCGGCGCCTGTTTGGTCCAGTGGTTCAAGGGCAGCAAGCGATTGGCGGTCAAGTCGGCCAGCCGATTCTTCAACTCGGGGCGCTCCACCACCACAAAGGTCCAGGGCTGGGCATTGCAGGCCGAAGGCGCCAGGCGGGCGGCCTCCAGGCACCGTTCGAGCATGGCCCTCTCAACCGCACGGGTTTGGTACCCGCGGGTGCTTTGGCGCTGTTGCACCAATTCTAAAAAGGATTGGTTTTGCATAGGGTCATTCCGATGGAAGTTGTTTTTTGACATCCTTGCACATGTAGAAATGTGGTGCATTGATCGCCATCCGGGTTTTAGATGCACGCTATCAATTATACTGGATAATAGGTTGAAAGCAATGGCATCCCCGGCGCTATTCGGTACTTGGCGAATAAATCAAACCGATTTTTTTATCTCAAAAGGGTTTAGTGATTACGCCGGTCCGTGTACAAGCCGACCCACCGCACACGCCAGGATAGCAAACAACCGTGGAAGGGGGTGCGTTAAAACACGTTGCCCCTGTGGCCATGCCCATTGCAATTTACAGATTTAGGGCGTTCCAACCGGCCGGCGCAGAGACCGGCCCTACGCTGAATCGATGGTCGACAGGCAATTGATTTTCGTAGGGCCGGGCCCTGTCCCGGCCTATTCCGACCCTATTGCGGTAAACCCGCATGTCGGCAACCGGGCCCTGAGGACCCGGTTTGTTTTTTATCGATGGATCGTACGAAGCCCCTTCTGCCAACGGCGTAATGGCAACTTGAGCACCAAGTTGACACAGCTCCCACTTTCCGCCATAACATTTTGGCAACTCAATTCTTAAGGATCGCACCATGAGCATAGCTTCCAGCAGACGCCGCATCAGCGGCATCCGGCACTTCGGTTTGATTTCGCGCATTCTGGTCAAACACGGCTTGAAAGAGTTCGGCGATCGGTTGTGGGGTCGCCAGCGCAACCGTACCAAAACCGGGCTGCCGGATCCCGTTCGCATTCGCCACGCATTGGCGGAACTGGGACCCAGTTTCATAAAGCTGGGGCAACTGATGAGCACCCGTGCCGATATTTTTCCACCCGATTATATCGAAGAGTTCAGCAAGCTCCAGGACCAGGTGCCGCCCGTCCCGTTTGAACAGATCCGTAACGTCATCGAAACGGAGTTGCGCCTTCCCATAGACCAGGTGTTCAAGCACATCGACCCCACATCCATGGCCGCGGCCTCGGTGGCCCAGGTGCACACGGCCACGTTGCTCAGCGGCGAAAAGGTGGCCGTCAAGGTCATCCGGCCCGGCATTCAAAAGCGCATCCGCAATGATATTCAACTGATGTACTATTTTGCCGACAAAATCGAAAAACGGTTTCAATTGGGCCAGATGATCGGAGTGGTCAACGTGGTCAAAGAGTTTGAACACACCATCTTTCGCGAGTTGGACATGCTCATCGAAGCCGGCCACATCGAGCGTTTCAGCCAGAGCTTTGAATCCGTCAAAGAGATCTATATCCCCAAAGTCTATTGGCAATATACAGCCAAATCGGTGCTGGTGATGGAACACATCGACGGCATCAAGATGGACAATGTGGCGGAAATCAAACGCCACCACATCGATCCCAAAGAAGTGGCCATGATCGGGCTGCGCTCTTTTTCACGCCAGCTCATGGAGGCGGGCATCTTTCATGCCGATCCACACCCCGGCAACACCATCGTGATGTACGACGGCCGGGTCAGCCTGGTGGACTTCGGCATTGTGGGCTATTTGGATGAAGAGACCATGCTCCAGATTGCACACCTGTTTTTCGGCTACGCCGAGCACGACTACGACCTGGTCATGGAGGCCTTTGAAGCCGCCGGGCTGATCAGCCCCGACAGCGTCAATCTGAAAAGTTTCCGCCTGGACCTGAAAGATATCAGCGAGCCGTTCTACGGCCGCTCTCTAAAAACCATATCGGTAAAAGATGTCTACAGCCAGGTCATGCATATGGTTTTTAAACACCGGCTCAATCTGCCCCGCAATTTATTGCTGCTTTTAAAGACCTTTATCCAGACCGAGTCCCTGGGAAAAATACTAGGATCGGATGCCAGCCTGCTGGAAGTTACGCGTCCCTATGCCAAAAAAGTGCTGGAACAAGGGCGTGAAGCCCAGCAGGTGCTCAAAAACATGGGCCACGACCTCAAAGCCGCCGGCGGCTATCTGCGCTGGATGCCCAAGCTGACCCATGATCTTTTCAAGCGCGTCGCCACCGGCGAACATCGGCTGGAGCTGAACCACGGCGGCCTGGACGAGGTTTCCCAAAAATTTGAAAGCGGCATCAATCGCTTTATTGTGGGCATCGTGGTGTCCGCCTCGTTGATCGCCGCATCGCTGATTCTCAATTCGGGCAACAAGGTGCTGACCCTCGACATCGACATGTTCGGCCTGCAGACCCTGGCCGTCACCGACTTGCTGGGACTGACCGGCTATTGCATCGCCACCTTGCTGGGGCTTTGGCTGGTGCTCTCCATTATCCGCTCGGGAAAATTGTAGCCGCACCAACCCGCCCGTTCGCACCGGCGCACGGATGGGTCCCCATCCGCCATTTGACATTTGGGCTTTGACATTGGCATTTGAATCCTGTGGTACGGCTTCGGCTATTATACCGTCATTGCCATTTTGCAGGTTGCTTCCGGGACACAACACTAGATTTTACGCACCACCCCCACACACTTGCCGAGAATCGCAATCTTCTCACGCATGCGCCCCCTGAAAATCAAAGCGTGGTAAGCCGGATTCGCCGATGCCAAGGTCAAGGTGGCGCGGCTCCGGCGAACGATCTTCAACGTGGCCTCGGTCAGCATGCCCTGGACCAGCACGGCGGCGATCTGTTGATTTTCCACCTGCGGCTGCGGCCGGATGATGGCGATATCGCCATCGGCAATATGCACCCCGGTCATGGAGTCGCCGCGCACCCGCACCCCAAAGCAGCGATCACACCCGAACAGCGCCGGATCGACCTTCAGCTCTTGATCGATATTCCTGATGGCTTCAATGGGTACGCCGGCCGCAATGGCGCCGACCAACGGCACGCCCCGGCCGGGCAGCTCTCCGGCAAAACGCCACGCACGCTTCCTGCCCGGCTCGGCCAAAATGCATCCCCTCTCTTTCAGCACGTTTAAAATGCGGTGAATCCCGCCCGGCGACTGCAAGCCCAGATGAGCGGCAATCTCGCGCACCGTAGGGGCGATATGGTGCGCCTGCTGATAGGCAATAATAAAGTCCAACACACTCTTTTGACGCGGGGTGATATCCGAAGTATCCATTATCTTTGTCTTCCTCTCTATCAAAAGTCTATTCCCCGTTAAAAAGTGTATCACCGGGGCTTTTCACGCCTTTGCCGCCCTTGTTGAGCACATGGGTATAGATCATGGTGGTGCTCACATCCTTGTGCCCTAAAAGTTCCTGAACCGTTCGAATATCATAGCCGGCTTCCAGCAGATGTGTGGCAAAGCTGTGGCGCAAACTGTGGCAGCTACCGGCTTTAGTCATTCCGCTGCATCGGATGGCATTTTTTACCGCGCGCTGCGGCACGGATTCAGACAAATGATGCCGCCGCTCAATCCCGGAACGCGGATCAATGGACCTGCGTGTGGCCGGAAAAATATACTGCCAGGACCAGCTGCGATTGGCATTGCGGTACTTTCTTTCCAGTGGATATGGCAGATAAACAGCACCGAAACCCGCCTTAAGATCAAGTTCATGAGTCTTTTTAACTTTTAGCAAATGCCGTTTCAGCGCTTCAACAATCAGTTCAAGCAACATCGTTACACGATCTATTTTTCCTTTGCCATCGCGCACCACAATCTGCCCATAACCGAAATCGACATCCTTGACCCTCAATCTCACACACTCCATTACCCGCAATCCTGCCCCATAAAGCAGCTGCCCCATGAGCCAATTGATCCCATCCAGTTGTAGCAGCACCTGCTTGACCTCTTTCCGGGTGAAAACCACCGGCAGTTTGTGAGGTTTTTTGGCCCGAATCAGGTCTTGAAACTCGCCAACCTCTTTTTTTAATACCTCACGGTACAGGAAAACCAAAGCACAGAGCGCCTGGTTCTGGGTGGAGCTGGCCACTTTCCTATCAACAGCCAGATGGGTTAAAAAAGCGCTGATATGCCGCTCATCCAGATCTGCCGGGTGTCGTCTGTCATGAAAAAAGATGTAGCGTTTAATCCAATCCACGTAGCTTTGTTCAGTCCGGATGCTATAATGCTTACATCGGATGATATTGCGTACCTGATCGAGCAGACGTGGGTTTTTTCCATTCAAGTGGTTACGATCAGTAGTTGATGGGCCACCTGCCATATGCGCATCTTTGAGCATAGAGCCTCCTCCTTATGGGCACTGATTTTAGAATATCTAATTATTTCATTGACATAATAACAGGATGGCGATATGGGATTCAAATAGAATTCGCTCAAGATCCAACGCAAGAGTACCAGAATTGCAAGCTATACGAACTTTTGTTCACGTATAGGTTAGTTTTCACTAAATGTCAAATTTTTATGGGTCTAATCAGGCCAATAAATACGGATATAGGGGTATTATACAACTAATTAGTCACATAATACGATTTCGTCGGCTAAATAGACGTAATATAATGCGACTATTGGGTCGTCTAATCCATGATATGCTAAAGAAAAACATGAAGAAGCATTCTGTCACGAAACATCTTGTAATCATAGCGGCTACCTTGGTCCTCGGAACGTTCGCTAATTTATGGGCTACCGACTCAAGTAGTAATGGCATCATCAGTACCATACCTGAAAAGGGCATGGAATATGGGTGTGGCTGCACGTATGTCCTCAAGCCAGTTAATCCTCAAAAATACCAATTCATATTTCTTTCAGATTTTATGTTCGAAAAGCCAAAAATGAGAATATACGGCAAAACGGTCACCATTAAACCAGTAAACGTTGAACAAATACCTAAAGATGCAAAAGTCGGTGAAACATTCACGCAAACATATCAATATGGTTCTGTAGCGTTTCTTTTTGAAAACAAAGTCATCTTCGTTTGCCCTGAAGCGGATGAAAGCTGTGAAGTAACGACTTTTGATTCAGTTTTAACAGTGAAAGATGGCAGCAAGAAAAAAGTTTACCAAGTACAAGGTGACTGTGGTTGTTAATAAATATAAGGATCGCATATCAAGTCACTTCACCTGACACCGAGGGCCTTGCAGCCCCCAGTGTCAGGTGAGTTCTGCGTTCGGTAACAAAATGAGATTACTATGAGCTGGATTTGCCCAGAATGCTATTATAAGAACAATGATCTATCAAGGTGTGTCTGCGGTTATGAGATTAG
>JBNLFN010000101.1:0-71218 GCA_050305555.1 Desulfobacteraceae bacterium
AGCTGAGGTTTCGATGGTGACAATCAGCCGACAGGGATCATTAAGTTATAAATTAAGTACAATGTAACTATAATATGGCGGCTAAAATGTCAAGATATTAAAAGCCCTTGGGTCACTTGCTGATCAGCGAGCGTGGGTCCGAAATGTCTTTTCGAGCGAGACTTTTATGTTGCGCTGTATGTCGAGCTTTATCCACAAGAATATACCCTACGACATCATAAGTCGAGGGGTATCGATAGCTGCGACCCTCCGGATTCATACGGACTTGTGATATTGTAATTGAAAAATGTTTTTACAAATGATTATAGCCGATTAAGGTTAAAAAATAGTAGCCTTTGCCGCCCATTGATACACCTTGACCCGTAAATGGGAGGGTGCTATATATAGCTAAAATTTAGCTGTTTTCCAATTTAAATTCCAGATCATCCGCGCCCCTCGTGGGATAACAATCTGAACGGGTGAACCATTCACCCTGTGCCTCACGTTAAATGGCGATCCATTCAATAGATGGACACATTTAAGCATGTCAGTTGGAAAGGGAGCGATACCGTGTCGGACAAAGCTAAAGCAAATAACGCAGTCGGCGACGCCAAGGAATCAATCGACAAAAGGAAGGTCAAGTTTGAAATCCATGGCGAAGAATTGATTGAAAAAATGGTTAAGGCCAGCGGTAATAGCGGCAGGGTTTATCTGCCTCCGGATTGGATCGGCCATAGTGTCAAGATTATTCGCATTGATTGATTGGCGGGTGCCCTTGGCATGATAGCGGGAATACCATAAACATGGGTTATATCCTTATACGATAATCAGCTGGAGGACCGAGTTGTGGAAAATGTAATCATCAGAGAACTAAGCCCTGCCGATACCAACGACATCATCAGAATCTACAAATCTATCACCCAGCAACGCGACAACATTGATTTTAAGCAGGTTATGGCGGAACGGGCCCTTGAAGATACGGATGCATGTTTTGTGGCCGAGCACCAGGGACGCCTGGTGGGCTATATCGTCTCCTATCTGCTTACCGGCAGTTTCGGTATCCAACAAAGCGCCTGGATTCCGACTTTTGGTGTCGATCCGGATTATATGGGACACGGGATCGGCCATAAACTCGCTGAGGCCGTATTCAACTATTATAAAACCAAGGGTGTCCAGAACGTCTATACCTCGGTCCGCTGGTACGACACCGATGTTCTCTCCTTTTTGCGTACCCTCGGTTTTGATCGCAGCGAGTTTGTCAATCTCCAGAGACGGCTGGACTGATTTATTACGAAACGGATCATGCCGCCACCGTCCTTGTGCCGATTCGCTCTCCCATCAGATGTTTCTTTCCAGGTTAACGGTTCTTGAGGGCCTGAATTGATTTGCGCTAAAGAAATGGATGAGTTTGGAATCATTCCATTCAACCAAAGTGTTCACTTTTTTGACGCCTATTTTTTTTAAATGATCCATAAATTCATTGATCAACAGTTCACCAACACCTTTGTGCTGACGATCGGGATCCACACCGATGGTATCCAGTCTCGCCTCTTCCTGAAAAATACCGTACTCTCCCATATAGAGTTCTCCCATGACAAATCCCACCACCTCTCCGGTTTCATCCACCGCTACCAGTGAAGTGGGCAAATAATCCTTGGATTTAAAAAGCTTTTCGAATTTAAGCTCATAGTACTCCGGCCGGGGCGTTTGCACGACTTTTCCGTCAATGCCAACCACTGCGTCAAAATCGTCCGCCTGCATGAGCCTGATTTTAATGGTGGTCTCGTTCATCAGCAACCCCCCTTTATTAGTGATATTTCCATTAGACACCTATCTTCATTGCAGCTGTACGCTTTAATCTTTAAACTGATAGGGCATGAACACGATTTGCGCGGCATAAACGAACTGTCGTCAATATACCCTTGTTGGGCAGATTGGTCTGAATGCGAAATACTTAAAACCGGATGTGCCAGCTTATCTGTAGTATAAAAAAGGGATGGGGTACCGCGTCAAGTCAAATCAGACAGTGATGCGCTTTTCGCCGTTGACGATGAATAGTCCAGAGGTCTTATCCTTGTAAGCAATGGTCATATTGAGGTCGCGTCCCATTTCAGCAGCCAGGGCCGTGGGTCTGGACATGCCGACCATTATGGGTATGTGTGCTCTGGCGGCTTTTTGAACCAATTCATAACTTATCCTCGAGGTTAGAATGACCAAAACCGCATCGGTCAGTTTCCCATCGACAAAAATATTTCCGACAGCCTTGTCGAGAGCATTGTGCCGTCCTACATCCTCGGCAAAAGAGATCATCCTTTGCTGATGATCCATTATCATGGCTGCATGTGAACCTCTGGTGCTTTTATAATAGGTTTGGTTCTTGGAAAGTTGGCTGACGCAGTCCAAAAGTTGATCGATTTTCACCTTAAAGTTATCCCGCGCCGGGGTTACGATCTGGTAAATGTCCTTAACCATCTCTTTGCCGCAGATCCCGCAACTGGTTTGACTGACAAACCCCTTGCGTTCAAGAAGCGCTTTTATTTTTTCGCGTCTTTCGGGTTTGAGCCGGATATCAATAACATTGGGATCCAAGTCTTTGCAGTATCCGATCATATTGAAATCATCCGGCGTGTCCACGATGCCTTCTCCAAGACAGAACCCTGCAGCGTGAGACAACTCTTGCCCGGGTGTCCGCATCACCACGACATAGGGTTTCTCGTCGATACGAATCAGAAGGGGTTCCTCGCCGATAAAATCTTGGGTGTGTGGATGCAAACCTTTTTTTTCACACCGCAGCACTGGATAAGATTTGATATGTTCATGTGTATCGGTCAATGGCACTATCGCTTTCCGGAAATGGCCCTGTCTTCTTCAGCAATGGGCGGCGGAACAGGTTCTCGGGTCAACTTGTTCACCGCACCAAAGCGGGGCGGACATGCCTCAAAGCATGTGCCGCATTTAATGCATTTGTCCTGATCAATCACGTGAATCTGTTTTTTCGCACCGATAATCGCATCGACCGGACATTGTCTCAGGCAAATCATGCAAGCCTGGCACTTGGCCGGATCGATATGGTACGAAACCGCCTCATCTAACAGCTCGGCAATCTCGTCGCGGCTGAACAATTTATCATGGGCGGCTTCATCATGCAAACGCGAGGCCAGTTTTTCCTTTTTTTCTATCTTAATATAAGGGACCAGCCTGCGGACTTTTTTAAGTTCAGTTTGCGCTTTTTCAGGCGCTGTCTCTTCGGCACTGCCGATAGGTCCCAGTTCTCTAATCTTTTGCGTGAAATTGTCCACCGCTTTGGCAAACAAGTTGCCCTCACCGGAGGACAGAAATGCGAGACCCAATCTATCGGGGTTCAGTCCGATGTGCTCCATTAATTTTCTACACAGCAGCACCATGTTGAGTGCATCGTAATTGCCATGGGTAATATAGTTACATTCATTCAAACGGCAACCACCAATAAACACCCCGTCCATGCCGTTGGAAAATGCCCGCAGCACAAATTCCAAGTCGACGCGACCGGAACACATCACGCGAATCATCCTGATTTCAGTTGAATATTGTAGTCTGGAAACTCCAGCCATGTCTGCAGCGCCGTAAGCTCACCAATGACATACAAAACCCAATATTTTGGGTTTAAACCCAAAGCCTGCACTCATGCGTTGATCACTCCTTTATTTTTAAACATAACCCCATTGCCGCCAACTGGACCTTACCCATCTCCAATGGCTGCATCTATTTGGCTCATGATGTCTTCATCTGTAAAATGCTTGAGAAAAATGGCCCCTGTGGGGCATTTGGCATTACAAAGGCCGTCTCCTTTGCAAAGTACCGGGTTAACCACTGCTTTTTCCCCTTTTTTGGTAGAGTGGTACGTTATGGCCTGGTAAGTACATGCATCGATACAGGCCCCACATGAAATGCACTTGCTTTGATCCACATCGCAAACCGAACCGGAGACGGTAACACGATCATGAGAGAGCAAAGTGATTGCCCGGCTCGCCGCTCCGTAAGCCTGGTTTATGGCTTCCGGTATATGCTTGGGATAGTGCGCCAAGCCGCAAAGGTAAACGCCGTCCGTGCCAAACTCCACCGGTCTTAATTTGGCATGAGCCTCTTTGAAAAAATCATCCGGCCCTAAAGAGACCTTGAACAATTGCGATAGTTGCTTATTGTCCGCTGGGGCGATCACTGCTGCGGCCAGTGCGATGTAATCGGCATCGATGGCCAGTTGCTGGTCTAAAACATAGTCCTGCAGGGTCACTCTCAGTACGGGCCGACCTTCAGCAGTCGCCGCTTCTACCTGGGGTTTAGCATTCGGCTCGTAGCGAATGAACTTCACATCTTTATTCGATGCTTCCCGATAAAAATCCTCGCTGAAGCCATAGGTCCGTATATCCCTAAACAGAATGTAGATTTCCATCTCGGGATTGATATGTTTTAATTTCAATGCGTTTTTTATCGCATGGCCGCAACATACTCGAGAGCAGTAATCTCTGTCCTCCTGCCGGCAGCCGACGCACTGAACCATCACGAGTGTTTGGGCATTGATCAGTTTTTCGTCGCCTTGGGCGATTTGCTCTCCCAACTCCAGTTGGGTCAGCACCCGTTCCTCCTGTCCATAAAGATATTCGGTGGGCTTGTATTCCTCCGCACCCGTAGCGATCACTGTCGCCCCATGGGTTATCTCGGTTGCCCCCCTATCCGAAGTGACCTGTGTCTTGAAGTTGCCCACATAACCGGTGGCTTCTGTAATATTTGTTTCAAGATGCACATGCACCAAGGGGTGTTGAAAAGTCTTTCGCACCAACTCGTTCAAATAGGCTTGCACATCCATACCCTCTAGCGTGAATTGAATGCGCCGGGCTGTTCCTCCCAGGTCGCTATCCTTTTCAAGCAGGTAAACCTCATGCCCCTGGTTAGCAATGGACAACGCGCATGTCATCCCGGCAATCCCGCCGCCCACCACCAGCGCCGCCTTGTTCACCGGCAGATCAATCTCCTGCAATGGCGCCAGATGGCACGATCGCGCAATGGACATACGCGTGATATCAATGGCCTTTTCGGTGGCCTCCTCTTTTTCGCGGGAGTGGACCCAGGAGCAATGTTCCCTGATATTGGCCATCTCAAAATAATATTGATTGAGCCCTGCCTCGCGAAGCGTGTCACGGAACAGCGGTTCCAGGGTTCGGGGAGAACAGGCAGCGATAACCACGCGGTTGAGTTTTTCCGCCTTAATCGTCTCCGTGATCGCATGGGCAGAGTCCGTGGCGCATGAAAACAGTTGCTCAGTGGCGTAAACCACATGGGGCAAACTTTTCACGTGTTCCACGGTGGCCGGCACATCAACCACTTTTCCGATATTGGTCCCGCAATGACAGACAAAGACCCCGACCCGGGGTTCTTCCTGCGAAATATCCGCTTCTGTTGGATATATCCTTTTTTTGGATAGCTTGCCCCGCCTGAAGTCAAGCAATTCGCCGCATTGAGAACCGGCGCCGCTGGCGGACAGCACGGATTCAGGGATATCGAGGGGACCTTGAAAGGCGCCGCTCACAAAAATACCCGGACGCGAGGTCTCAATGGGATTGGCCGGATGGGTCTTGCAGAACCCGTGTGAATTGAGCCCAATGCCATACATTTCGGCCAGTTGGTTTACTTGGGCCGGGGGGTTCAGCCCGACGGACAAAACCACCATATCGAATTCCTCTTCCTTTACGCCATCGTTGGTTGTGGCGTAACGGATGGTGACATTCTTGCTTTCCGGAATTTCCCTGCCGATGGATACATAGCTTCTGACAAATTGAACCCCGTCCAGGTTTTCGGCTCTATGATAGAATCGTTCGAAATCTTTGCTATAGGAGCGTATATCGTTATGGAAAATAGTGCACTCCGCCTCGGGGTTGTGATCTTTGGTCAGGATGACCTGCTTCTGGGTATAAGTGCAACAAACGGCTGAACAATAGCTGTTGCCGCCGGGGTTGACCTGTCTGGAACCCACACATTGAATCCAGGCGATTTTTTGGGGATGCTGCTGATCGGAAGGCCGCAATACCTCGCCTTCGTGCGGTCCAGTGGCACATAGAAGCCGTTCAAAGTCAAGGCTGGTGACCACATTTTCTATTTTCCCGTAGCCGAAATCGCCCCGCACCCCCGGATCAAATGTCTCATAGCCCGGTGCCAACACAATGGCCCCTACGTTGAGGTCTATCTTTTCCGGCTCTTGATGGAGGTCAATGGCGTCGTTTTGGCAAACGCCTTCACAAATCGCACATTTTTTCTCTTTTAGATAAAGGCACTCTTCATGGATGTAAGTCACCAGCGGAACGGCCTGGGAGAAGTAAATGTGGATGGCCTTATTGGCCGATAGGTCCTGATTGTAAGGGTCAGGGACCTTGACCGGACAGTACTCTACACAGACCGCGCAGCCCGTGCACTTGTCCTCTCGAATGTAGCGTGGTTTTTTATGCAGGCTGACGGCAAAATTGCCTGCTGCTCCCTCTACGCCGTCCACTTCAGCATAGGTGAGAACCTCAATATTTGGATGCCGGCCGACCTCGACCAGTTTAGGTGAGAGAATTCACATGGAACAGTCATTGGTCGGATAGGTCTTATCGAGCTGAGCCATCTTGCCGCCAATGGCGGGCGACTTTTCAACCAGATAGACCTTGAACCCCGAATCGGCCAAATCAAGAGAGGCCTGAATGCCGCTGATGCCGCCACCGACAACCATCACATCCCCGAAATTGCTCTGTTCGAGACTTCGGCACAGTTTTTCAATTGATCCATTTTGCATGTTTATCTACCTTTATCAGGATGATGACTTTGCAAATACTGCTTTAACCCATCGCTTCTTGGACGATTTCCGTAATGTCCTTTATATCTAACGCGTCACTATCTTCCAAGGCAAGTTTGCTCTCTTCAAAATGGGTGATGCAATATGGGCATGCCGTCGCCAGCACCTCAGCCTCAATCGCTACCGCCTGCCCCACCCGCAAGTCGGAGAATCGTTCGCCTTTATGCGTCTCCATCCAAATCCGACCGCCACCACCACCGCAACAGAGGCTCTCTTGCTTTGCATCCGCCATCTCAACCAGTTCCAGACCGGATATCGTTCTTAATACTTCCCGGGGTTCGTCATAGATGCCGTTATGGCGACCCAAGTAACAAGGATCATGATAGGTCACTTTTTTGTTAAATGCTCCGGCGAGTTCGAGCCGGCCCTGTTGGATGAGCTCGCCGATATATTGGGCGATATGAACCACTTCAAAGTTGACCATAAATTCAGGGTACTCGTTTTTAAACGTATGGTAACAATGCGGGGATGAAACCAGAACTCTTTTCACACCCTGATCGATGAACGTTTTGATGTTTTCTCTGGCCAGGCGCTTGAAAAGCTCCTCATCGCCGGTTTTGCGGATGCTTTCGCCGCAGCAATTTTCCTTGGCACCCAATATACCAAATTCGATCCCGGCCTTTTTCAGAATGTTGGCTGTGGCCACCGCGACCTTTTTCATTCTGGGGTCATAACTGAGGTAGCATCCGACGAAATACAGGACTTCCATCTCTTCTGTGAAGGGTTTAATCCCGAGGTCCTTGGCCCACGCGCCTCGATCTTCGCGTTTTTCGCTTAAGGGGTTGCCTTCGCCCGTCAGGCTTGCGCTTATGGCGGGGATAGGGCTGGCAGACGCTGGAAAGACCCCATATTCCGTGGCAATCCTGCGTAAGGAGACCCCGGACTCGATCTGTTTGACATCTCGGGGGCACTTTTGAGGACAAATCCCGCAGGTGGTGCAGCGCCAGATATCGTCACTTTCGATGTCTGTCAATCCAAATGTCGCCTGGCGAACAATCTTGCGCATGCTGAAGGATCGCACGCGATTCCATGGGCAAACCACGTCGCACAAGCCGCATTGGTAACAGCGCTTGAAGGCCTCTCCGCCATTCGCTTTAATTAGATCGGCGATCTCTTTGTAGTCGGCTACTGTTTCCAAGTGTAGGGTATCCCTTTATCGTATCGATGTGGGTTAAAAATCACTTCTGGCTTTTCTTTTCGACGGCCATTCGCGCAACAGCACCCATTATTTTTTCCAAACCATATTTTTGGGTCATTGCCTCCAAACCGATCTCCATCTCCTCCTGTTGCTGCTGTTGCTCCTCTTTTTCATCTTCTACCTCCGTCTCAATATAGACCAAGGCATCATGGGGGCAGACTTGAACACACATGGGTTCGGATATCGGGGGATCGTCCTCACACATATCGCATTTAAGAGGCAGGCCGGAGTCCGGTTCTTTGAAAAGATCCCTGGCCGGACAGGCAACGCCGCAGAAACTGCACTCCCTGTATTCTTTTCCGTTAATCGTATAGGTGTGTCTGCCGGTGCATTCGGCCGGGGTGTAGTCACCCGCCCGGATGGGGACATACTCATCGTTCAAGTCGTCGATAACGACCCGAATACGAGACCGGGCCGGATTGGTGCTGCTATACTTTGGGCTGGCATGAAATGCGGAACAAGCCACTTCACATGCGCGGCAACCGATGCATTTATCAAGGTTGACTTTTATCTCTTTTACGATTTTCATTGGGTCCCCACTCTTTTGGACGCTCCCACCTTTTTAACTACTTCTTCACCTTTTTCGCGGAGGTCTTTTTAGATGGTTGATCAGTTGTATCGTTTAAAATACCTCTTTTTAGGAAATCTTCGCTGACGTAGTCCAAGCCCAGTTCATCAAGCGTCTGTTTCGTCGGGACGCCGTCGTTCGTCCACCCTTTGAATTCATAGTATGCATCCAAGAGTTTGGTTTCCATCTCTGGGTCTCTATGCTTCCAGTGGTCCTCGGGAGGCTTTTCATCGGATCTTCGCAAACCTCTCCTGATATTGATGGCCCTGATCAGATTCCGGTTCCTTTTGGCGATTTGCCATAGTTCATTCGAGTCGATATCGATGCCCGCTGCATGGGAGATGTATTCAGGCAGATTATGAATGTGATAGGGCGGACGTCCACCAAACTGCCCCCTGAATGAAGATAAAAATGCGCATGTCCCGATGGCATCATCGATGTAATGCATGGTTTCATTCCAATCACAAATGTTGACCGAAGCTTCCACGGATGGGTGGGTGCGGGGTTCCCATTCAGAAAACCATTTTTTAAACCGCTCCGGTGCGGCGTCCCAATTTTTAACAAACTGCTCTCTCTCTTTCTTATCTGCGATGGGGACCTGGGGAAAAGAACCTTCAATTTGGGTGATATTCATTTTTTCGCCGGTGGCGTACATGAGAAAATAGGGATAGTTGATCATGGAGAGCTTGAGCGGCACCTGCTCAAATTTTTTCATGGTGTTATGATCGAATTTTTCGGCGCCGTTTCCAATCTCACGCGCGGCATGATAGACACCGTTGGCCAGGGCATCTCCCACACCTTCGCGCCGAACCATTTTTTCAACCAGATAGAAAAATCGATCCCCGCCTTTTTCGGGAAAATCAGGCAGGTCTTTGTCGGTTAAGATGCCGGCATCATAAAGCTCAATGCCAAAAGCCAGGACCTGTGGCGTTGAAAATCCATCGAGTCCATACTCCTGGGTAACCCCCAGGATGTTATAATTAAAATCGAGATCGTCATAGGCTGCCATGCAATAGGTGAGTTTGCTATAGCATTTCTGAAAATAAGCTTGGCGCCCCGGGTATTTAATCGCCTGGTGACAATCTTTGGGGCAATTGTAGCATCCGGTCCAGCGAAGCCTCACGCTTTCAGTGGTCTCTTTCCACTTTGCCTCGACCTCCTCGTTCCAAAAATTTTTATTGCGCTCGCGTGCATTTCCCCATGCGAAATTATTGACGTGCCAGGATTCGTCATCCTCGTGGGCCAAAACATCACCGCAGTTGGGATTGTCAAAGATCGACTGGTACATGGGGTTGGAAATTTCAAAGAGCTCGGCCGGCCGGGCCACGTGGACGTCTTTGGTTCCCCGGACCACAATGGCCTTGAGTTTCTTATCCCCCATAATCACGCCGACCCCTCGCGAAGCGCTGGAGTTGGCATGTTCGATGGTGGCCATATAAACCCTGTTCTCACCGGCCAAACCGATGGCGACCACTTGGGCGTTGGGCTCTTTGAGCTCCTCTTTGATGCGGGTGCCGGTTTCCAGCGCCCCTTTCCCCTGGAGATGGGCGGCATCACGTATTTCCACTTTGTCATTGTGGATATACAGGTAAACCAGATCCGGTGACTTTCCGCGAATGATGATCTTGTCGTAGCCGGCATGTTTCATCTCCGGGCCGAAAAATCCACCGAACAGAGAATGGGAAAAGAGGCCGGTTTGGGGAGATATCGTATTCACGGCAGTACGATTGGCACCGGGAACAGGGGTGGAGAGCAACAGGCCGGCGCTGAATATGAGCAGATTGTCAGGTGAAAAGGGCTCAATTTCAGGAGGGACCCGGTCCCATATGATTTTCCCGGCAGTTCCCTGGCCGCCTAAGTGAAGCTCGGTTAATTTAGGGTCGGTTGCTACGCGTTCAATGTTGCCTCGCGATAGATCCACTTCTAAATTAAAACCTGTTTCCGCGTACCTCATTTTGTTCCCCTTTGATATTGCGCTTTCAATCGTTCATGCATTTTAAATATCTAAAAAAACGTAATAAATTTTAATACCGGTATATATAGGGACGCACGCCCTAATCACAATATAGCTATTATTTAGCTACCCAGTAACTATGTGCCAGGATACTCACCGCAAGTCAAGAAAAATTGAGGCGGTGGCAAGGTGACGCCATTTCCCTTTCCGGCGAGGCGTACCTATGCGCTGGGTTTGCCCATAACCTCGGCAAACATCTCCATATCCCAGGTGCGCGAAGCCGCTATGTTTTGTCGGAATTTTATAAAATCAATGGTATCCTGTCCGGTGATTTTCTTGGTATTGAATGCACCGAATCCTAAAAAGGCTTCTCCGGACATATTGGCCGCCAACCAGTGCCGGTTTCCATTTTTACAAATATCCCAGAAATATTTCTTTTTCATCCGAATACCATCGATGGATTTAATCAGACATCCGGGAAACAGATTGGCGAATTGCCAGATGATTTTATCCACTTCTTTGTCCAGCAATTCAAAATCGGCTTCGGCCTGGTGCTGTTTGACAAATGCGCGGGCATCTTTCAGCTTTTCACCGGATTCGTATTCACCGTAGGCGATCTCGCCATCATCAATATAGCGATCGGTAATGATCATGGGGTTGCGTACCCATTGGCCGTCGACTTTCAACACCGGCACGCACTTGCTGACCAAGCCCTTCATTTTCATCTTGTAGGCCGACCACATTTCGCAGGAGACACAATTCCACATGGCGTCTTCCATGCTCAAATACCAAGGCAAAAAATCAGTGGAACCGCCGTCCGGGGCCGATCCATGCTTGGGGCCGGCTTGACCGAAAATGGCCAGATCGGAGGTAAGGGTAATGTCACAGGCCATGCCGATCTCCTGTCCGCCGGCCACACGCATGCCGTTGACCCGGCAGATCACCGGTTTTTTACAGGCCAGAATGGAATCCACCATGCGATTGAAAAGCTCCATATACTGGCCGTACTCATCCGGCCGTTGGCTGTAAAATTCGCTATACTCTTTGGTGTTGCCACCGGTGCAGAACGCGTAAGGGCCGGTACCGGTAAAGACCACGGCCACCACACTGCGGTCCACAGAGGCGTTGTCGAAGCCGGCAATGACCCCTTTCACCATTTCGGTGGTGTACGAGTTATATTGGCGGGGGTTGTTCAATCGAATCCAGGCCACATTCAGGCCTTCCACAATTTTCCCCTGGGGATCGACCAAGGGACGCTTTTCAAAAACCACTGAAGGCGCTGCTTCTCCCCAGTGGGCATCGCCGTGCAAGTCGTGGTTTTTAAGCTCATTGTCACGGGGCATCCAATCTAATGCCATGCTGTCCTCCTTCATATATATTGCCATCTTTAGGTTCATCAAATTGGCGCTGGATACGCATCAACGCCCAGCCCGACGAAATCAAATCCCTCCGTTTAAAAGTCCGGCACCAAAACAATGCGTTGCTCAGGGGGGGTCTTGTGCGCTTCTTCGAATGTTTCAACAATGGTACTCAGCGGTCGGGTTTGGACAAATGGCGCCAGGGCCACTTTACCGGAAAGTACCAATGCCAGCACCTGGGGATAGTATTCCGGCAAGCAGCCCCAGGTGCCGATGATCTCTGCATCGAAAGCCATTAAACGGCTGATCGAGTAGTTGACTTTGCTCATGCCGAACCCCACGATGATAAGTTTTCCGGTAAAGCTCAGCAGGCTCAAGGCTGTCTCCTGGCCCGGCTGGGTGCCGGTGGCCTCAAATATTTTCCAGCCATAGGCGGGCAAAACCTCGCTCTTGCGGATGGCTTTAACTTCAGCCGCCACTTCTTTGGTGCTTTTTCCGCCGGCATTGATTACGAAATCGGCACCATAGGCCAGCATTTTTTCCAGCCGCTCTTCAACAATATCGATGGCCACTACCGTACCGGCACCCAGCGCCTTGGCCTCTTGAACAATGTATTGGCCGACACCGCCGACGCCCACTACGATGACATTGTCACCCACCTGCAGGTCCGCCCGTTTGAGTGCCTGGAAAGGGGTGGTTGCAGCATCGGCGACCACCGCTAAATGGGCCAGCGGAATATCACCGCGGTTCTTGATTTCACATAAATCAATACTGGGCACGGGGATATGGCTTGAAAACCCACCATAGATTCCCAGGCTGTTGCCCGGCATTTTCTGGCTCAAACACCGATTGCCGCGACGGATCTTGCATAAATCGCATTGCCGGCAAGGCATCACCGCCGGTATGAGGACTTCTTTGCCCACCCAGGCCTTATCACCGTGTACCACCGTACCGGCAATCTCATGGCCCAGGGTCAGGGGCGCTTTTTGCACCGTGGGGACACCGTCAAAATAGTAACCCAGATCGGTGTGACATACCCCGCATCCGGCCACCTCCACCAACACCTCACCGGGTGCCAGTTGGGGTACGAGGATCTCTTTTTTCTCGATCACACCTGGGGTGGTTTCACCGCTTTCCCGGTCATGCCGGGTGGGTTGCACCATCTGCCAGGTCTGGATTTTATCCGGTATGGCTGCCATACGCTCCTCCTTTAAAGTGCCTACGTCTTTGATCGTTGATAACATTTTCATACGGGTAGAAGCTAAAGTCATCCTTCAGCTTGATGTGTGCCAATGGGTATATGAAGCACCGGGTGCCGGTCAGTCGATAACCAACGGCTTTGAAATTACATAGTAGCTATTATGTATCTAAGGCAGCCCTGGCTTGTCAATCATTAAATTCCTTTTGTGTCGACTGATATCGACCTATGGCCTAGCTAATCTGGATGCGATCAACGGACTAAGCTATCAAAGCTGTTGAGAATTTAAATTCGACCCGGTACACCCTCGACTGATTCGTAACTTGTTCTCGAGGGACGATTATTTTCTTGACCGGAGCAAAATGTAGCTGCTATGTAACTACTATTTAACTGACCTGTTGTCTCGCTATCGATTCATTGTCGACACAAATATCCATTTATAATCTATAAAAAGAGGTAGTTATGTTGCTGAAAAACAAGAATGCCATCGTTAGTGGTGGATCACAAGGGATCGGCGCGGCTATCGCGTCGGAATTTGGCCGCCAGGGCGCGAACGTATGCCTGCTTTATCGCAAACACGAGGAATCCGCCCAGAAACTCGCCGCTGAAATTCAGAAACTGGGAACCAAGGCCATTGCCGTCAAATGCGATATCTCATCATTTGATGATGCACGCAAGGTGGTGGAAACCACCGTGGAGCAATTCGGCGGGGTGGACATTCTGGTCAATAATGCCGGCATGAACTGGGACGGTGTCTCCTGGAAAATGTCCGAGGAGCAGTGGGATCGTGTCATAGAGGTCAATTTGAAGGGCTATTTTAACTTCACCCGGCATGTGGCGCCTCTGCTCAAAACGCAGCAATCGGGCAAGATTATCAATGTGACCTCCATCAATGGATTACGGGGCAAATTCGGGCAGAGCAACTATTCGGCCTCAAAAGCCGGCATCATCGGCTACACCAAGGCCATTGCCAAAGAACTGGGGGCCTTCGGTGTCAACGTCAATGCCGT
This sequence comes from Desulfobacteraceae bacterium, assembly GCA_050305555.1. Lineage (GTDB taxonomy): Bacteria > Desulfobacterota > Desulfobacteria > Desulfobacterales > Desulfosarcinaceae > JARRKU01. The sequence goes on from JBNLFN010000101.1 coordinate 14,128, forward strand.
GGCACCCGGATTGATTGAGACGGCCATGCTAAAAGGGTCGGAAGCAAGGGACAAGATCATTGATATGGCCATGGCCGAAATCGTTCTGAAGCGGGTCGGCACACCGGAGGATGTGGCCAATGTGGTGGTCTTCCTGGCTTCGGACATGGCGCGCCATATTACCGGCGAAGTCATCAAGGTTGATGGGGGGCAATATATCTAATTGACACATACCAAGTTAAGGAAAATTCAATGAGAAAAGTAGCCATTATCGGCGTCGGGCAAAGTGCATTTGTAAGAACTTATCCCGGTTCTTTACGGGAATTGGCTTTTGAGGGTTTCAAAGCAGCCATGCAAGATGCCGGGATCAAGCCACAGGAGGTGGATGCCTCGGTCTTTTGTTCCGCACCGGAGTATGACAAGCAACGCTCCCCCGCGGGTGTGTTCGCCGAATACTTAGGGCTCAATCCCCAACCCACTTTTTATGTAGAGACGTTATGCTCTTCCAGCAGCACCGGGCTTCGCCTGGCCTATTCGCTGGTCAGTGCGGGGCTGCACGACATGGTTGCTGTGGTGGGATTCCAAAAGATGTCGGAGATCTCTTCGGCGGAAACCCAGGAGCGCATGGGGCGCGGGGGTGATATTCAATGGGAGAGTCCTTTCGGCACCATGATGCCGGCCTATTACGCCATGTTCGCTCAGGCGCACATGCAAAAATACGGGACCACACTGGATGATCTGGCCATGATCCGGGCCAAGGCGGCCACGTACGGCCAGCTCAACGACAAGGCGGTCTATCGCAAACCGGTTTCGGCACAAATGCTGTCGGATCCGGAAAATCGCATGTCCGGTCCGGTGGCTTCGCCGTTGCGGGTGGGCGATTGCTGTGCCAACGCCGACGGCAGCAGTTGCCTGATCGTGGCCAGCGAGGACAAAGCCAAAGCCCTTTGTGACAAACCTATCTGGATCCGCGGGCTGGGGGCCGCCTCAGCCAGTGTCAACCTGGTCGGTCGAGACACATATACCGGTTTGTCGGTGGCCCGCGAGGCTGCCCGTCAGGCCTATGACATGGCCGGTGTCGGGCCGAAAGATATCGATGTGGCCGAAGTGCATGATTGTTTTACCATCGCTGAAATGATGGCCTATGAAGACCTGGGTTTTGCCGAACCCGGAGAGGGCAAAACACTCATCCGCAATCAACAGACCCACAAAGAGGGAAGTATTCCGGTCAATGTTGACGGCGGGCTGCTCTCCAAGGGCCATCCGGTGGGCGCCACCGGTGGATCGATGATTCGCACCATCGTCCTGCAGCTCAGGGGGAAAGCCGGCGACATCCAGGTCGATGCACCCAAGACCGGCCTGGTGCACAACATCGGTGGTGTCGGACTGTACGGTAATGTAACCATTTTGGGGAGGTAACCATGGGACAAAAGAAAGAAGCGGACATTCGCTTCCAAAAATTCGGGACCGTCAGTTTTACGGCCACCACCAAGATCAACGACTTCATCGATCACCTGGAAAAAGGGCAGGTCATGGGTACCCGCTGTAATGGATGCGGGCAGGTTTACTTCCCGCCGCGGGCCGACTGCTGCCAATGTTTTGCCAGCGATATGCAATGGTTCGAAATCACCGGCAGCGGCATATTGGCCACCTACAGCCGGCTCTCATATGCCCCGGTGGGTTTCGAAGAGGATTTACCCTACAGCCTGGCAGTATTGGACTATGGGGACTACAAAATTTTCGGCCGCATCGCAGATGACATCGACGAGGATGAGTTGCAGTTGGGCCAGCAAATGAAGACCGTCGTCAATCGGCTGCCCAACGGCCAGCTCAACTTTGTCTTTCAAAAAACCGCGTAAAAAATCAACAGCGAGGAGTGCAAGATGGCGGACTTAAAATACCTGCAAATCGATTATAGCGAGGGTGTGGCCCGCATCACCCTGGCACGACCCAAACACAATGTGCTGGATATCGATATGATGAACGAACTTAACGGGCAACTGGAAGCGTTCCTGGCCGACAAAGAGCTCAAATGTGTCGTGCTTTTGGGCGATGGGCCGAGCTGGTGCGCCGGTGTCGAGGTGGCTGATCACAAACCCGGCAATGTGGACCGCATGATGGCGACATTCAATCGCATTTTCGAGTTGATCGAGCAGATCGAGGTCCCATTGGTCGCAGCGGTGCAGGGCGCCTGCCTGGGCGGCGGCATGGAGTTGGCCATTGCCTGCGACATGGTGATTGCGTCGGAAAAGGCGGTGTTCGGGCAGCCGGAAATCAAGCTGGGATTTCTCCCCCCCTTTGCCGCCATTCGCCTTCCCCAATTGGTGGGACCTGCTAAGGCTATTGAGGTTTGCACCACGGGCAAGCGCTACTCCGCGGTAGAAGCCGCCCAGATGGGGTTTGTGAGCAAAACCGTGGCACCGGAGCAATTTGACGAAGCGGTGGCCAAGCTCGTTTCCGAGATCCAATACAACAGCCCATTAATCATCCGTCTGAACAAGCGCGCTGTCAAAAAACATCTGGGCCTTAGCTTTGACAAAGCCCTGGCCGGCGTAAGTGATCTGTTTTTGAATACACTGATGAAGACCGAAGACACCCTTGAAGGTATTCGCAGTTTCGAAGAAAAACGCAAACCCGATTGGAAGAATAGATAATTATAGAGGAGGCGTAATGACCGCAATTAATAAAATCGGGGTTATCGGGGCCGGCAATATGGGCAGCGGTATTGCCCAAAAAATCATCCAGGAAGGCCTGCCGGTGGTCATGGTCGATATCAAAGAAGAATATGTGCAAAAAGGGATGGCCACCATAAAAAATATGTTGGCCGAAGGAGTGAAGCGCAAAATTTTTTCGGAATCCCAAGTCGAGCAGATTCTATCACGCATCACAGCCACCACGGACATGCAGCAGGTGGCCGATGCTGATTTGGTCATCGAAGCCGTTTTCGAAGACAAAGCCATCAAAACCGAAGTCTTTAAAAAGCTGGATAAAATCTGCGAACCCAAAACCATTTTGGCCACCAATACCTCCAGTTACTATGTCAAAGATTTCGCAGATGTTGTCTCCCGGCCGGACCGTTTTGTGGGCTATCACTACTTTTTTCATCCGGCCAAGAACCGCCTTTTGGAGATTATTCCCCATGACGGCACCAGCGCCGAAACCATGGAAAAAGCCGTTTTGGCGGCCAAGCTGCATGGTAAAACCGCCATCGTGGTCAAAGACGCCCCCGGCTTTGCCGTCAACCGGTTTTTTGTCCCTTTCCTCAATGAAGCTGTCCGTTTGCTGGAAGAAGGGGTGGCCAATATCGCCACCATCGAAGCCGGCGCCAAACAAGGATTCAATATCGGCATGGGCCCGTTTGAACTGATGAATGTCACCGGCGTTCCCATTGCCTTGCATGCCGCGACCACCCTGGGCAACGAGATAGGCCCTTTCTACGCACCTGCCCGGATGCTCAAAGATCAAGTGGCAAAAAAGGAAAATTGGAATTTGGACGGCCCGGTGGACGAATCCCGTATCCAGGCGGTGACTGACCGCCTCTACGGTGTGTGCCTGGGTGTTGCCGCGGCCTTGGTGGATGAAGGCGTAGCAAGCATCGAAGATACGGATCGGGGCGCCAAGATCGGCCTGCGCTGGATCCTGGGCCCTTTCGAACTCATCAATAAAATAGGCGTAGCCGCTACATGTGAGCTGGTGGACGCCATCGCTGCCAAATACCCTGATTTCAAAACGCCCCAACTGCTGATCCAACAAAAAGACAAAGGCACACCTTTTGAATTTCAATTTGTTGATCTGGCAGTTAAAGCGGGCATTGCCTATATCACCATCAACCGGCCTGAAGCCATGAATGCGCTCAACGAAACCACGGTGGATCAGCTCGACACCTGCTTTGAAGCCGCCCAGGCAGATTCCAATGTGAAAGCCATTGTGATCCAAGGCGCAGGCAAAGCTTTTGTGGCTGGCGCTGATATTCGCTATTTTGTAAAGCATATCAAAGCCGATCGCATTGACGATATTGCCGCATTTACGCGCCGCGGGCATGAACTGCTGCTAAAAATTGAAACTTCATCCAAACTGACCATCGCGCTGCTTGATGGGCTCTCCCTGGGTGGTGGCAGTGAACTGGCGCTGGCCTGTCAGGCGATTGTTGCCACCTCGGCCGGTTCCATGGGTTTTCCTGAGACCAGCATCGGCATCTATCCGGGCCTGGGTGGCATGCTGCGATTGGCAAAACAAGTCGGTACCGACCTGGCGAAATATTATGTTTTTACCGGCGACACCATCAGCGCGGCCCAAGCGCATGCCCTCGGCCTTGTGGCGCGTCTGGTTGATCCTGCGGACACGGATCAAGCCATTCAGGATCTGGTTCAAGCAGGGGCTCCGAACAAGAATCGCCCACGTGAATTGGCACCCGCGCAACAGGCCTTGGCAAAAATGTGCGCTGGGGATAATGTCAAAACGTTGTTGGTTGGCGGGACCCCCCAATCCGCCGACACCGATCTGGCCGCCAAAACTGCCAAGAAAATCGGTTTCAAAGCACCGCTGGCCTTGAAAATGGCCAATGAGATTATGGATCAGCAAGTGGGCCAGCCTGTTTCTGCGGCCATTGAGATTGAACTGGCCCGACTCAACGAAATTTTCGCCACCGCCGACGCGTTGGAAGGACTAACGTCACTGGGTCGCAAGCGTCCGGAGTATAAAGGCGCGTAAATGCTGGGGCTGCAATAAAAAGACGACAATATTTTCATTATGAATAAAAAGAAATGCCAAAACGATGTGAGCCGGATATAATACGGGTAAGCATCCAAAGGATTGAATTTAGCAACGGTAGGGTCAAATCAGGGTTAAATTAAGGAGAGACCATGGATTTTGCTTTAAACAAAGAGATGGAGATGTTGCGCAAAGCGGTGCGCGAATTTGCCGCCAAGAAGCTTGCACCCAATGCGGATGAGTGGGATGAAAAGCACTATTTTCCCTATAAAGAGGCCATCAAACCCATGGGTGAGTTGGGTTTTTTCGGTACGGTGATTCCCGAAGCATATGACGGTGAGGAAATGGGATGGCTGGCCGCCATGATCGTTACCGAAGAGTTGGCCCGCGCCCATAGTTCTTTGCGAGTTCAGGTGAACATGCAGGTGCTGGGATGCGCGTTCACCATCTTCACCTATGGTGCGGAAGCGCTGAAACGCAAATACATCCCAGGCTTATGCAACGCCGATCTGGTGGGCGGATTTGCCATTACCGAACCGGATGCCGGTTCGGATGTGATGGCCATTACGTCTACAGCCGAGGACAAAGGCGACCATTGGTTGCTCAATGGCTCCAAAACCTGGATCTCCAATGCCGATGTGGCCGATGTGCTGATCTTTTATGCTTATACGGATAAGGATGCCGGAAGCAGCGGACTGTCCGCCTTCGTAATCGAACCTAAGAATTTCAACGGCATTAAAACCACCCGTCTGGATAAGATGGGATCTTTTTCTTCGCCTACCGGAGAAGTCTTTCTGGACAATACCCGAGTGCCCAAAGAAAATATTCTTGGCAAACCGGGGGACGGTGCTAAAATCGTATTCGGCTCTCTGAATCAGACCCGCTTGTCGGCCGCTGCCGGAGCGGTGGGGTTGGCCCAGGCCTGCCTGGATGTGGTGACCCAATATTGCAACGACCGCAAGCAATTCGGCAAGCCCATCGGTCAGTTCCAGATGAATCAGGATATGGTAGCCCAAATGGCGACCGAGATCGAAGCCGCGCGCTTGCTGGTCTATAGGGCGGCCTGGGTCAAAGACCAAGGCAAGTTGAACAACGGGCGTGATGTGGCCATGGCCAAATATTTTGCCGGGGAAACCGTCAACAAGTGTTCCAATTACGCCATGCGCATTCTGGGTGCTTATGGCTATTCAACGGAATACCCGGTGGCTCGGTTTTACCGTGATACGCCCACCTATTATATGGTGGAAGGGTCCACGAATATCTGCAAATGGATTATTGCGTTGGATCAATTGGGCTATCGCAAGGCCAACAGGTAAAAATAAAGCGTTAACTTTTAATCCATGGAGCGATGTGCTTTGGGAGACGATATCAAGACCAGGACCCGCCGGACGGCAGAACTTTACTTCAAGGATGTGAAAGGGGAAAAACCCTTTGAACTTTGGCAGGCCTTTGATCCTGAGTTGGCCAAACAGATGTCCATCTTTATCACCGGGCGGATGTACGCTCGCGAAAAGATCCCGCATCCCACACGTCAACTCGTGACGGTGGCGGTCCTGACAGTGATGGGGCGTGCCGATGAACTCAAGCTGCACATTCAGGCCGCCCTCAATGTGGGCTGCACGCCTCAAGAGATTGCCGAAGTGATATTTCAAACCTTTACCTATGCGGGCATCACCACGGTGAATACGGCCCTAAAGGTGCTGCGCGACGTAATGCAAGAAAAAGATCTGTGGCCTGCAGCGGCCGATTGATTTGGCGAACACCAATAAGAACAATGACCATATGCTTTGGAAGGAAAGAGATTTATGCGGCCCTATTTTGAAAAAATGACAGTGTTTGGTCGAGAACTGAACCCGGGGCAGATCAAAAGTTCGGAAGGAAATGTGACCCAGTTAAAAGCCATTGAAGCCCAAGTGGCTGAAGCTGCAGAGAAAGTTAAAAAGGCAGGTTTCCCGACTGAAAAGATCAATGCCCGGGGGCAGATGACGGTTTTTCAAAGATTGGCCTACCTGGTGGATGAAGGCACCTGGTCGCCTTTGCACACCTTGTACAACCCGGAAGACAATGCTGAAGGCACCACCAATGTCATAGACGGTTTGGGTCGCATATCCGGCAGATGGGCGGTGGTGATCGGCTTTGACAACAAGGTAATGGCCGGCGCCTGGCTGCCGGGCCAGTGTGAAAACATTTTGCGGGCCACTGACCTTTCCAAGCGGCTGAACATCCCGTTGGTCTGGTTGGTCAACTGTTCAGGTGTCAAGCTCACCGAGCAGGAGAAATTCTATGCCAATCGCCGTGGTGGCGGGACCCCCTTTTTCCGGCATGCTGAGCTAAACCAGCTGGGCATCCCCGTCCTGGCCGGCATTTATGGCACCAACCCGGCCGGCGGCGGCTACCAGGGGATCAGCCCCACCGTATTGTTTGCCCACAAAGACTGCAACATTGCCGTGGGCGGCGGCGGGATTCTCAGCGGTATGTCACCCAAAGGTCATTTTGATGAAGAGGGTGCCGAGCAATTGATTTCCGCTGCCAAGCAATTCAAGGTCGCCCCCCCGGGACGGGTTGAAATTCACTATGATGCCACCGGGTTTTTTCGGTATAAATTTGAAACCGAAACCGATGTGCTGGACGGCCTGAAAAGTTACATGTCTGACATTCCGGCATATCACCCCAAATTTTTTCGCGTGGCCGCACCGTCCAAACCGCTCTTTGCAGCTGAAGAATTGTATCGCTTGATACCCGGCAACCAGAAGCAAATGTACGACTTTGACGAGGTGTTGGCCCGTTTGGTGGATGGCAGCGAGCACATGGAATTCAGGCCCGGATACGGCCCCGAGATCTATACCGGTCTGGTCAAACTGGATGGTTTTCTTGCCGGTGTCATCGGCAACCGGCAGGGGTGGTTGGGAGAAAATTATCCTGAATATGCAGACTATCCGGGCATAGGCGGCAAACTCTACCGTCAGGGCCTGATCAAGATGAACGAATTCGTTACCCATTGCGGCCGGGACCGTGTGCCCATCATCTGGTTCCAGGACACCAGCGGCATCGACGTGGGCGATATTGCCGAAAAGGCTGAATTGCTTGGTTTGGGCCAATCGTTGATCTACTCCATCCAGCAGACCCCCGTGCCCATGATGTTGATCGTGCTGCGCAAAGGGACTGCTGCAGCCCATTACGTTATGGGCGGCCCCACCGCCAATCAACACAATGCCTTTACCTTGGGGACACCCGCAACCGAGATATACGTCATGCACGGTGAAACAGCCGCCGCCGCCAGTTTTTCGCGGCGTCTGGTTAAAGAGAAGGCTGCCGGCCGTGACTTGGGGCCTATTGTTGACAAGATGAACGAAATGGTCCAGCAGTACACCGACAATTCGCGCCCCATCTATTGTGCCCAAAAGGGCTTTGTGGACGAGATTGCCAGAATGACCGACATGCGCAAGTATATGAAAGCCTTTGTGGGGGCCGCCTATCAGAACCCGAAGTCCATCTGTCCCCACCATCAGATGCTGTTGCCCCGGGTCATCAAAGGCTAATAACCGCAAATTACACCCCACCCGGCAAGCCATGAGAGTCGGACGCTGAAAATAATCGATCTCTCTGCCGATCCGTGGAATATTCCTTTTTCGCGTACTGCCGGCTATCGGCGATTTAAGGTTTCCAGCAAGCAGCTGACAAACCCTGATTTTTCGATACCGAGCAAATCAGAGGTCCTACATCCTTAAGGGGAGACATGTGTGACCGCACCGCCGCAACAATACTTTATCGGGCTGGCGTCGTTTCAAATTCTGGCCATGTTTCGCCGCGGCCTCTTTTACGCCTATCTGTCCATTTACCTGCGGCACTATCTCGGATTGAGTGTCACTGAAACCACATTGTTTGCGACCCTGCCAATGATGGTCAATGTGCTGGCCCAGACTGTGGTTTGGGGCAGGCTATCGGATCATCTCCAGCGACGCCGCACCTTGATCATCGCAGGGGAGCTGCTGGCCGCATTCAGCACGGTCTTCATCTGGTATATGCATCGTCAATTCAACGAACCGGTGGCTGCCGGCTACACCATCATCATGGGGCTGACCGCCGTTGAGATATTCTGGTCCATGTCCAACATCAGCTGGAGCGCATTGGTTTCTGATATCTATGATGCGCAACAGCGCAGCCGCATTCAGGGGCGCCTTTCCAGTCTGGGGGGTATGGGACGCATCGGCGGAATATGGATCGGCGGATTGCTCTATGATGGTATGGGACTTCGGTTCGACGGATGGGGATTTTTCGAAGGGCCGCTCTTTTTTGTCGCTGCCGCGGTGATGTTGATCTCCACCCTTCCGCTCTTTTTCCTTCCCGAAGGGGGTATCGCAATAGGCGCCCCAGATCACAGCAGCAACGATCGTCCACACAGCAGCCGCACTTCCGTTGCGCTCTTCGTTCTTTTTTTGGCTGCGATGGTTTTTATCAATTTTGGTCGTAATTCCATTGCCGTTATCTTCAGTCAATACCTGATCCTAGATTCAGGGCTGGATCTCAACAGCCTGACCATTTCGTATATCTTTAACACCCAATCGGCTGCCATCGTGATTATCGGTTGGATCGCCGGTTGGATCTGCCTCCGGTTGGGTAATGCCGTGGCGCTACTGACCGGTACGCTCGCCGCCATTGCCGGGCTGTTGTTATTGGCTGTCACCTCTGCGTTGCCCCTGATTTATGTCGCTTGCTTTTTAAGAGGCGTCGGCGATGCGGTTATCATGGTAGCCGCCTATACCCATGCTTCTATTTTAATCCCACCGGAAAAGCGCGGCCGGCTGTTCGCCTGGTTCAACGGCACGTTTTTCCTCAGCTTCGGGTTGGCCGGCACCGTGATCGCCGGCCCCATTGTCGATGGATTGATTGCCTCCGGCCATCCCCAACCCGTCGCCTATCAAGCCTCATTTGCTGCGGCCGCCGGTTTGACCGCCATCGGTTTTTTGATGCAAGTCACCCTTCTGATTTTTCAAAAAAGAGACGATCAGCAGCGCTGACACGAATTGGCAATAGATAACGTACGCCGGATATTCAGTTCCCGGGACAGCTTTCTCAATTATTGACTATATGCAGAATAGCTGGACCATGGCCGGTGCGTCATTCTCTGACAGGATCTGCTCGGGACCTCGGGGTAAGGGCTGCCCCCTGTCCACGCCGGATCCCTGTCCGGCAGCCACTGCAGGGAGGAATAGCGTGAATTTCGTCCTCTATCCACCGTGATCGTCCCCCTATAACGGTTGATCATTTCTTGAGGGCGGAGTTCGGAATCACCTGGTCACGAAAAGTTCGAATTCCAGATATTGATCAGTTATTTATTGCCGATTTTTTTCAGGGGCTGCGACAAGCAAGGTGAATTTGTCAAAATAGAATTAGCGTCTTTCTTTCAATTGTTTTGAAATCCAGGCTGGATCTCCACGCATGGGTAAAATTGCAGCGACATATGCTATATTTTCATTCAGATCATCAACGGCCTCTGGCAATATAAAGACATTTTTAATGCTCATTTCCCCGGCTCGCTTTAAGCTCTAGAATGGAAATGAATTTTGCGCTGCCATCAGCTATTGTTTTTTCTATGTTCCAGTATCCGCGCAGGCCATTCGGAAGTATCAATTTCGCCACCTTCATACAGCATGGAATCCCAAAGGGCTTCCATTACCTGGATGCGTTCAGCGTTGCTGAGTTTCTTAAACTCATCTATGTTCATTGGATAAAGCAGGTGCGAGCGGAAAATGGCACTGACCCACAACGAATTATGTCAATAACCAATAAAATTACACGATCATTTGTCAATTTCCGAGTTCGGACCTTAACATTCTGTAATTACGTTAATTTTAAAATGTCTACATTGAGAACAATCATTAAATGATAATAACTGCCACCCTGAACTAAATGAACATTATGGCTATATGGTTCCAGCCTATTTCTCGCACCAGTGGTGCGAGTTTTTCATTGACCTGGTAAGTCTCGTAAAAACCCTTCGAAAGCTGTGGGCACCACCAAATCGTGTCAATAACAGTCCTGAAATTATGGATAATTTTAACCTAGTCACAATGAAAAATGGCAACGGCCTCTAATGAATTTTGTCAATATCCTGTAGAATTCCACCACGAATATTAACATATCGAAATATTACGACATATTTCGTGCCTATCATATACGGAACGCTCTTTCGGGCAGATCCGGATAAGAGACGTTTTAGGGTCCTTTGGAATAAATATTTGACACTTATTATAATGAGAATTAGAATGATAATAAAAACAAGGGGGAGTCATGAAAGAGGCTGTAAAAACGGAAAGAATAACCATATTGGGATCTCCTGATTTTAAGGCTTTTTTAAGCAGAGAAGCCAAAAAAGAAGGGGTAAGTTTATCGCAACTTGTGCGGCAACGATGCGAAAACAAACCCACGAATCAAGACGAAGAGCTGTTGACAGCACTTGTGAAAGAGCTCAGTGCAGCGACAGCCAGGGCTAAATCATCTTTGGAAAAAGGTCTGACCGATGCAGAAAAGGTGCTATCCGAATTAAGGGGGAAAGCTTGAGTACATTAAAAGATGTCATGTCAGCAATGAAAGAAGTCATGTTGCTGACCGATAAAGTTGACCGCGCAGGATCGGTACTCTCTGAAATGGCAACTGAACTACGAGATCACGACCGGCGATTGGTAAGATTGGAAACTATAGTTGAAATTGCGAAGACCCAACAACGTATACCTGAGAAATAAAATCACTAAAAATTCTGACAATATTTGATGTAGTCATTGTCATCGTTCGTGGTGTCAGTGACACGATTCGAGAGAACCTACACTCAGAATATAGCCTAAGCACTTGATTTTATTGGTCGGGGCGAGAGGATTTGAACCTCCGACCCCCTGCTCCCAAAGCAGGTGCGCTACCAGACTGCGCTACGCCCCGATGCTGGCGCTGCATATCATGCTTGGGTTTGAGACGCAACGATAAAGGCCGGCGATTCTACAAAGAGTGGGTGTGCCCGCAACACATCCAGGTCACCGGATTGACAATCATTTCTTGCCGCGGTCGGTGCCTGCATAAATATATTGACCCTATGGTTGCTAAGTGCTAAAAATCGAACCGTTTTTCGGGAGGGATGGCCGAGTGGTTTAAGGCGGCGGTCTTGAAAACCGTTGAGTGAAAGCTCCGTGGGTTCGAATCCTACTCCCTCCGCCACCATTATGGTCGCAAGTGGCAGATGGTAGCAGTGCATCCATGAATCTGAGCATCGCCAGCTGCCATGACCCAAGCGCGAATTTTCGGAGAGATGGCCGAGCCGGCTGAAGGCGCTCGCCTGCTAAGCGAGTGTGGGGGGAAACTTCCACCGAGGGTTCGAATCCCTCTCTCTCCGCCAGTTACCAAAAAGGCCCGACCTATACGGTTGGGCCTTTTGTATTTTATCCTCTGAGTTTGTCCAGCTCTTTTTTGGCCGCCAGGAACTTTTCGGTGGTAATACGCAAACGCTTGGCCAGCACCTCGGCAAATCCCCTGTAGATAACATACCTGAATACATAGCGATTCTCATTGGGCAAACCATCCACGCTGGAAAGATCAATTTTCAAGCAGGTGGATTCATCCTGCGCCGTGACAGATACGGAGAGCGCGCCGCTGCCCATCCCCCCCACTTCGCCAAACACATCGCCGGTGTGCTGCAACACCGCCATTTCATTCCCATCTTTGGCAATGCGTACCTTGCCGGAGATGAGATAGTATATCCATCCATCGTAACTGCTTTCATCCGCAATCAGCTCATTGGGTTTATAGCGTACGATCTTGCTGACCCGCAGCAGCTCTTTGAGGTCGTCTTCATTAAACGACTCAAGCGCCGGCATTGTTTTGATTTTTTCAAGAAAATCAACACTATCCTTAAGTTTTTGGGCAGTGGGCATTGCAATGTACTCCTTGCAAACTTGATACTCGGTAAGTTCACATAATTGCATATCATTACCTATAGTTAGGAGTCAACGGACACCTGACAGTCAATAGCCGGCCTCCCGATTATCAGTCGCCAAACAACTCATCCTATTATGGTGCAGCACAAGCCATCGCACTATTATGCATATCGGACAGCATCGGGTGCGACTTGAGGGATTTGTCCCCTTCCCGAAAGTCGTTCCACAGTCCCTTTGTACAGCAACGGCGGCATGCCCTGAGAGGGCGCGGTCACCCCAAATTACCTTGACAAAGGGACCGTTCCTTAATAGATATACCCCTTTGATCAATGAGCGCCATCAAGGCAGATTTGCCAAATCATACCTAAAAACATTTGAAAGGAGACATCCCATGTCACAACTCGTACCTCCCCATGGCGGGAAAGGCTTGACAGTGTGCCTGCTGGAAGGCGCAGAGCTGGAAGCTGAAAAAACCAAGGCCGCCGGCCTTAAGAAAGTGAACATTTCCGGACGCGTAAAAGGCGACTTGATCATGATCGGCATCGGTGGCTTCAGCCCCTTGACCGGCTTTATGACCAAAGCAGACTGGAAAGGCGTTTGCGAAAACTTTCTGACGGCCGATGGCACCTTCTGGCCGGTTCCGGTGTGCCTGGACATCACCGACGCAGAAGCTGCTGAAATCAATACGGGTGATGAAATAGCCCTGTACGACCCTGAGGGTGACGAAATCATGGCCACCATGAAAGTGGATGAAAAGTGGGCCATCAGCGCAGAAGAGAAAAAATGGGAATGCGAAAAAGTCTATATGGGCGAAGGCACCCCCACTGCTGAAGAATTCTGGAAGATCGCCGAAGAAGACCACCCCGGCGTGCAGATGGTCATGAATCAAGGTTCGGTTAACCTGGCCGGCAACGTCAAAGTGCTCAGCGAAGGCGATTACCCCACCAAATATGCCGGTGTGTACCACCGTCCGTCCGAAGCCCGCAAAATTTTTGAAGATAGGGGCTGGAGCGAAGTCGCTGCCCTGCAATTGCGCAACCCCATGCATCGTTCCCATGAATACCTGTGCAAAATCGCCGTAGAAGTTTGCGACGGCGTTTACATCCACTCTCTGGTGGGAAACCTCAAACCCGGTGATATTCCCGCCGAAGTTCGCGTCAAGTGCATCGACTCCCTGGTGAAAAATTACTTTGTCGAAAACAACGTCGTGCAAGGCGGTTATCCCCTGGATATGCGCTATGCCGGCCCGCGTGAAGGCCTGTTGCATGCCGCCTTCCGTCAAAACTACGGCATTTCAAAAATGATCATCGGCCGCGACCATGCCGGCGTGGGCGATTTTTACGGTATGTTTGAAGCCCAAACCATCTTCGACAAAATCCCGACCCCCGAAGGCGGCAAAGCCCTGATCTGCCAACCTTTGAAAATCGACTGGACCTTCTACTGCTACAAATGCGACGGCATGGCATCGTTACGCACCTGCCCGCATGCCAAAGAAGACCGCGTGCTGCTCTCAGGCACCATGCTTCGCAAGATGCTCAGCGAAGGCGGAGAACTGCCGGACCACTTTGGTCGCGACGAAGTAGTTGCCATTCTGCGCAAGTACTATGAAGGTCTCACTGAAAAGGTAGAAATCAAGACCCATAAAGCCGCCACCGGCAACTAATTGTACCGCAGCACCATTTGAAATCTAAAACGGGAGATGCGCCGAGCGCATCTCCCGTTTTCTTTTTCTTCAAAGTCAACCAGTCGGACTTTACAGCCCAAATGCAATAGAAGCTATCTCAAAGCTGACGTTTCTCATGTTCAAAGCGAAAACAAGAGGCGATCCGACACCGCTTGTTGCAGTTGCGCTTTCTGGATAACCGCATACCAAAATTAGCATAAACAGCATTCAACTGGAAGTATCCGGCTTTTTCTCAACCCATTCCATCACCGGTCTTCCAACCAATATTTCCAAAGGCAGCACCGCTAATCCCTTATCGTCAAGACCGACGAATATCTTATTGAGCTCGTTTAGCCAGTGCGCAGCCTGCGCGTTGTCAGCCGGTCTGATATCGTGTAACATAATAATGTCATTGGCGGTCACTTTGTTGAGTATCCGTTGGGACAGATGCGCAATCCGCCGGTTGCCGAAATCACCGGCGCGACGGTTGAAATTAACAGCCATCATTCCCAACTGTGCAAGCACCTTTCCCAGTTTGGGATTGGTGATACCTACCGGCGGTCTAAAGCACAGGGGTTTAATCCCCAAATTTATAAAGACGTGCTGTGCATCCTCAATCTCTTTGCGCAGGGCTTTGGAACTTTTACACATGATAAAATTGTCATGGCGATGGGAGTGATTGCCGATGGTATGCCCCTGGGCCAAAATGGCGGCCATGATCTGTGGGTGGCGCAGGGCCCGCTGCCCATTGACGAAAAAGGTGGCCTTTTTATTATGTTTTTCCAGCAGGGATAGAATTTGGGGCGTGGACTCCGGATCGGGCCCATCATCAAATGTTAAGGCCACCGCCTTTTGAGAACAAGTGCCCCGGCTGATGACCGGCAGATAAAACCCGATCGCCGGGAAAAAAGGCGCCGCGATACAGAGCAATAAAAATCCCGCCAGGGGTATCACTGCCAACCTGCTTGAAAAGGGAAAAATCATGGCTGCCAGCGCAATGGCGCACACGCCACTGCGTGTTGCCAAAGACAAATGTGTTTTAAATCCTTTTTCGGTTTCGTTTAACAACACAATTTTTATTGCTTTCGTAACAAAAAATAGCAAACCCGGCCATGGACTTGACCATCAGTTATGAAACGGTGTTCAGCTTTGCAATCAGCCAAACCGATTCTTCATTGCCGCCGGACAATGCCTTCTGCTCGGTCTCAAACCCGGCCGAAGCCAGCATCCCCACGATATCATCGGTAGAACGAAAATAGGCCGGTGTGCCTTCAATTTTACGCCTGACCGCATCAATCCGCCAGAGCCGGGAGTAATTCTTGTTTTCCGGCGGGATGACGGCCCGCACGATGAGCTGGCCATCCCGGCGCATGGCGCCGGCCAGGCGCTGCAGGGTGAGCTTAAGGTCTGATTCATCTAAAAAGTGGATCATGTCCAATAAAAAGGCCGCATCCGCCGGTTCGGGTGCCCTGGGGATATTGGGCGCCAAATCACACGTCACATGGCCCCGCCGGCCATAGGCGCGGGCAGCCACACGCACGCGTTCCCGATCCGGGTCGATACCATACACATTGGCCTGCTCATAGCGGTCTAAAATCCAGCAGCCCGGTACACCGAAGCCGCAACCGATATCCAGCACCGTGCGCAAATCAGCGCTTGCCTTTAATAATTGGGGCAGTTCGTCAAACAGGATATCGTATTTAAGCTTAAAACGGGCAAACAGCCGGGCATGGGTTTCCAAGCTTTGGTAGCGGGCCAAGACCCGTTGGCGCCACCCGGCGGCAGGGATCACCACTTTGTTTCGCGGATCGAAGCGGTGCTCCAGCAAAGGGGGCAAGAGCAAAAAAGCACCCAGAAACGAATAGCCGATCCCCAGGAGGGAGGTCAACCCCGCGCTGCGCAACAAGCTGTGTTCGGCCACACACAGCACCCCAAACCCGATGAGCGTGGAGGCCGCCGCCAGCATCACCGCCATCTTGATACGCTCAAAATCAGGGTGCGTCACACCGCCGTATCGCTGATAGGCACGTGTAAAAAAAAGCGCATAATCAATCCCCATGCCGAAAACGACAATGCCCAGCATTAGGGCCGGGATGTCCAGCGAGTGGCCGATCAACTTGAGCGTGCCCAAAGTGCAAATCAGGGAAAATATCACCGGTGACAGGGTGATAAGCGTCAATTTCCAGTCTAAAAAGAAAAAATAGAGCAGAAAGGCCACACTAATCCCGATGATGACCAGCATCTTGGCAAAGGTCCGGAAAAGCATCCGACCCATCCGTTGCGAAAAATAGGTGGGATCGAAACTGCGCACCAGCGCATGGTAGCGTGAATTAAAACGGGCGGCGTCATAGTGTGGACCGGGGGTAAGGGTGAAAAACTGCATCCAGGTGCCGTCGGCCTGGGCCATAATTCCCATCATGGAGTGGAATTGCTCAGGAATACCTTCAACGACGGCCACATCCTCTCCCCGCAGCGCGGCCATAAACGGCGCAAATGCATCATCGGCAAATCCCATCCGGCCGGCTCGTGCCAGCGCAGCTTGGGTGGTCTGCACGCGTTGGTCGGTCCAGAAGGATCGCCACGCCGATAGATTGCTATGGCGCCGTGCCTTGCCTGGAAAAATCATGGCCGGCATGAACCCTGCGGCCAACTGCTGTGCATTAAAATCCGCTTCGGCCAAGTTCAATAACGCATCACCGGACCTTTGCAGCGCAGCCATGGTCGGCGCTTCCGCCATCAGAAAAATTTTGTTGAAAATGTCGCTGCCCCAGATACGGGTCACCAGTTTTTCTGCGGCAGCCGTATCATCACGAACCGTGTTCATGGTGCTCAAGCGCGTATTAAATTCAGGCTTGGCCCAGAAGAGCATCACCACGGCAAACCCTGAAACAAAAATGGCCGTGCCTTTTTTGGAGACCGGCATGCGGCTGACCCACTTGCGCAAGGGCAGTTGGCGGACTTTGGCGGCGGGCAATTCCGGAAACAGTTTGGGAAAGATAAGATGGACAAATAAAAAGGAAAACCCAATGCCCATGGCTGTAAATTGACCCAGTTGCTGAAAAACGGGAAAACCCGTCAGATACAGGGCGCCGAAAGCACCCGCACTGGTTAGCGACGCCATCAACCCGATGGCCCAGATTTCCTTGGAAACGACTTTGCCATAAGTGGTCTTTGAGCGGTCCAGAAATAGCAGGTAGGCAATGCCGTGGTCCACTGTAATGGAGATGATGGCGCCGCCAAAGCCAAGGGCCATGATCGAGATGGAGCGGTGCACCAGCGCCAAAACGAAAAAGGCGGCGATGGTGCCCCCTAAGGCCGGCAAAAAGGCAAATAGACCCACCAAGGGTCTATAGAAAGCCAGCATCAGCAGCAGGGCGATGCCCAGGGTGGCAATGGTAATGGCCTTTTTAACATCCCGGCGGACGATCTGCTCGTTGTCCAGTGCCGCACGATAGGCACCCACTGGTGTCAATGTCACCGGGTTGTTCCGACCAAAGCGTTGGCCCAGCTCAGAGGACAGGGTCGCCATCAAAAGCGCCAAACGACGCGCAAAAACGGTGTCGGTGCCGGCGGTAGCGGGCGTGGCTACCAGCAGCAAGTGTTGGTTGTCCTTGGAAAGCAATTGCCCTTTATAAAATTGAATATTTGAGGACGGCGCCAGATGAGCCAATTTGGATAGGATCACATTGCGCAGACCCAATGGATCCCGCGCCATCCATTGCGCCTGGCCGATGGCATCCAATCCCATCAGCTGCCGTTGGAGCGCCCTGAGCCGGCGCTCAATGGCTGGGGGAGCCAGTAAAGGCGCCACCTGATCCTCAAGTGCTTTGGCGCTGAACAGAACCGGCAGTTGTGAAATCACATGGTTGATCAAATCCGGAATCACGGCCTGCACGGATTCTGTTCCGACCCGATCGAAGAGCCCGCTGGCTTTCAGGCGTTGGGTCACAAACGCGCCGCATGCGACCAAGTGTTCCCTATCCGGGGCGGAGAGCCCTAAATCAATGACCATTTCAGATTGCATGGGGTGATGTTTAAATATGTACCCGGCATCGGAGAAGACTCGCTCATTTTGAGGTAAAAACCGTGTGATATCCGTATCGATTTCGGTCATCCAAATGCCGACGCTCAACAACACCCCCATAACTGCGAGGGTCAATACCAGCAAAGGCAGGTTAAATCGCTTGGAGGTCATCTTAAATCGCCAACAGCAGGAGGATAATGGCCAGCACATGGGCACCGATGATGAGCCCTTTGTGACGGTGGTATAATTCATTGTTCTTTTGCAGTCTTACCAAGCCGCCGCACAACCGCCGAAACCGGTCCAAGGGCAAATAGCGCATGTTGTCTGACCGCGAATTGCTCTGAAACGCAAACATCGGGTAGACCGCGTAGAACTGATCATCTTCTAAATCCCGAAGAAAATCATCATACGGGATCTGATGCCATGGATGGTGCTGAACGATCTCTGCGGCAAAAGCACGTTGGATAACATAGGCGTGGGTCAGACTACGGTAGCGGATCTGACGCACGGACGGATGGTCCGTGGCCCGGCTGCTTTTCACCATGCAGCCCAAAAAAAGCATGCGCCATTGGGTATGGGTTGCCATAAAATTGGCCCCGCGTACCAAAAGAGCCGGGTCATATCTTTGAAAACAGATGTCATCTTCAAAAATCAAAATATGGCGGGCGCCGGCTTCGATACCCTTACGCATGCAGATCAGATGCGACTCATAGATCCCTTGCTCGCAATCCGAGGGGTGTTTGGGTACCACGACAAACTCAATCTTTTCCAACAACCCCACCTTGGCGAATTGGGCCCGAGCCTCCTTGCGACGGTCGGTCCGCTCATCCACAGAGATGCAATACGCTTTGTCGATTAGATGCCAGTCTGCCGTCATCAGTCCACTTCTCTGCCGGAAATTGCAAAACTTACCGCACCATAATATAAAAGGCCCCCAAAAATCCCTTTTCTATTGGCGCGCCGAATTGTATAAAGGCCCAGCACTTGGTTATATGCAAACAGCGAAAAATTCAACCCGATTTGGCTCAAAGGATTGGTAATGTTCAAGAACTGGCTCAACCGCCTGTCGCAAACCCCTTATGTTCAAAAGGCCGTCGCAGAGCAGGCGGACCTGACCATCTTTAAACAGAAACCCTCGTCACGCACCATCTGGGGTTTGATCATCATCGGCATCAGCTATACCATCGGCTGGCCGCTCATAGCGATTCTGGGCGCTTGCGCCGTTTACTGGACGAAGCCGCTTTTGCTGGTCGTCGGCGGCCCGGTGGCTTATGGACTATCCCATCTGGTCTTTATTTTGGGGGCCTACTTGGCAGGAGCGGACTATGCCAGAGGTTTTTTCCGCTGGGCCATCCGCGTCGGCATGGAAAAGCTCTTGGCAGACAACATGAAGACCGTACGCCTGCCGGAACCCCCGGAAAACCCGCCAAACAAGGATTGAATGTGCGCCTCGTTTTAGTCCATCCCGCCGGCTCCAACTGGATTCCCGGCAAAAAAGATGTGGCCGCCGTGGCCAATCGCATGGCGCCCCTGGGATTACTTTCCATGGCAGCCTATTTGGAAAAGCTGGGCTTCCCGGTTGCCGTGGAAGATTGTTTGGGACCGGCGGCAACATCCGGCACCGAAGCCGCAGTGCAACGCATTCTCAGCCATAACCCGGACTTGGTCGGATTTTCGGCCACCACCTCCGGATTTTTAGATGGGTATGACTTAGCCACACGTATTAAAACCCTGCGCCCGCAGACCCGGATTGTTTTCGGCGGTGTCCATATTTCAGCTATGGGGGCTATCCTGCTAGACCGATTCGAGCACATCGATTACCTCTGTTTGGGCGAAGGCGAAGTGACGTTGGCGGGTTTAGCCCAAGGGCAAGCACTCAAAGAGATTTCAGGCCTGGCGTGGCGTGAAAACGGCATGGCCGTCACCAATCCACCGCGGGAGCATATCGCCAACTTGGACACGCTGCCCTTTCCGGCCTATGAAAAACTAAGCGGTTTTCCCAAAGGCTATCGCTTGCCCCTGTTCAGCTACATTCAAACACCCGGGGCCACCATGGTCACCAGCCGCGGCTGTCCTTATCAATGCTCGTATTGCGACCGATCGGTTTTCAAGCGCGGATTCCGGTATAACTCAGCACAATACATCTATGCCCACATGCAACATTTGCGCTCGCGCTTTGGCGTACGCCACATCAACATCTATGACGACCTGTTTACTTTAAACCGCAATCGTATCAGCCAGCTTTGTGAGCTGCTCACAGCCAAACCGCTAGGGATTCAGTTTAATTGTGCCGTACGTGTGGGCTATACCGATGATGAACTGCTCAGCATCCTCAAAGCTGCCGGCTGTCTGATGGTGTCGGTGGGCATTGAAAGTGCGGAACCCGACCTGCTCGAAGTCCACAAACCCGGGGTCTATCTGGAACAGGTCCGTGATACCGTCCAGCGAATCCAGCACGCCGGCTTGCGAGTTAAAGGCCTGTTCATGATGGGTCTGCCTGGTGAAACAGAGGCCTCCATTCAAAAAACCAGCGATTTTGCCATCTCCCTGAGGCTGGATGACATGAACATGGCCAAGTTCACCCCCTTTCATGGGGCGCCGGTGTGGTCCACCCTTACCGATCACGGCACCCTGAATGAAGATTGGCGCCTGATGAACTGCCTTAACTTTGTTTTCATTCCCCACAGCATCAAAAGCAAGGAGGCCCTGGATCAACTCTACAACACCCATGTCAAACGCTTCTATTCTGATCCCCAGTGGCGCAAACGATTTCGCCGGCGCATCTGGCAGCACCGCAAAAGCCTCTGGTACCTGTTGCGCCACTTGCCCGATTTTCTCCGGGCCATGCACAGTTTTGAACCGGACAAAGCACCACTGCACCACTAGCTTGGTGCCCCACCCCATGGCTATCTGACCAATTCTTGAGTTTCATTTTAATTCAAAGTGTCAAATAACCGATGGGGGCCGATTCAAAATAAAATCGGAAGAATCCATTCATTTGGCATTGGGACTTTGACATTCGGATTTCAATGCCATGGGGCCGAGCGACAATCAAACCGCTTAGGATAACACCATTTTCCGCTTCAATATTCGGAGTTGACATCACTGCGCGACAGCCTTATTTCTATTGTTGTTCTCAGCATTAACCGATCATAGAAACGCCTGTTTGGGAGTTGCAGATTGATCGTTCACCCTTTCCATCAAAAGCACTTGCACTTGGTTTTGCCCCTGGTCGCCATCGGCGTACTGGCGGTTGGATGTGCGCCTTCGGGCAAAACACACGAGCCGACCGCTCTTTCTGAAATGCAGCTCGAAAACCACGAGCTGGAACTCAAATTGGCAACCGGCGAGAAAACGATCCAACACCTTGAGCAAGAAATCGCGCAAATGAAGGTTCAAGCCCTGGAACAAGAGGCGCTGATCAATGATCTGCGGTTTAAATCCAAAAGGCAGCAAAAGAACCTGGACGCCGCTATTGCCGACGTCGTGCGGGCAAAGGCCAAATTGCGCTCTCTGGATAGTAAAGCAGAAGCCGCCACGACTGTGGCGGAAGCCGAAATCGCCCTTAAAGCGCTGCAAAGCCGGGCAGCGTCCAATAACTGGATGGCATTGGACGAAATCACCGTTGCGGAGCATCTGCTGGGACAAAGCGCACAAGAGTTCAATGCCGATAATTATGGCGGAGCGCTTTATCTGGCGAATCGAACAAAAAACCATGTGCGGGCCGCCCAAGATCGCTTGAGCGGTCTGGCGAATCTAAACCCTGTAGCGGGCGAAACCACTTTTGCACAGCCGGTGCCGCTGAAAGTGATTAAAACAAGCAATTTACGCGCAGGTCCCGGCCTGACGCATCAGATTATCGCCGAACTGCAAACAGGAACGCGCGTTACCGGCTTTTCCTACAAAGGGGGTTGGATCCATGTGGAAGTGGCGGCGGATAAAAGCGGCTGGATTTTTCAAACCTTGGTCAGCGCCAGATAACAACTGCGTACTTGCTTTGCGGAAGAAATAGATCCGCCGGGGGGATAATTTTTCTCAGCCGTGTCTGCGCTGGGCAAGTATACTTACTACTTCTGCGTTTTGACATGCACTGCTCTTTTTGATGACCACACGATTCCTGCCATCGGCCTTGGCTTGATAAAGCGCCCCATCTGCAACACAGATAAGGGCATCCGCATCCTCACCATAATCTGGATAAGTGGCGACACCGATGCTGACCGTCACCCCAAGCATCTCCTGTACGGCGGGAATTTGAAGCTGCGCCGCCTTTTGTCGAATACGCTCGGCCGTCTCAAGGCTGCTTTGGGCATCACTCTCCGATAAAACAATCAGAAACTCTTCACCCCCATAGCGCCCCACATAATCGCTGTCGCGGACCAGGCCGCGGAACAGATCGGCCAGCAGGCATAACACCGTATCGCCGGTTTGATGGCCGTGGGTATCATTTATTTTCTTAAAATAGTCGATGTCCAGCATCAAGATGGACACCGGATGATCGTAGCGTTGGGACCTGGAAATTTCTTGTTCTAAAACAGCCGTAATGCGCCTGCGGTTTAGCAGCCCGGTCAAACCATCGGTAATCGACAGATGCCGCAGCTCCGCGTTCGATTTGCGCAGTGCCGCGTTGGCAGAGGAGAGTTTCTCCCTGCCGCGCCGAAGACTGGCCACCATATGGTTGAATACTTGGGTCAGGTAGCTGACTTCACTAAGCCCTGTGACCGGGATATCCACATCTAAATCTCCAGCGGCCACACGTGTGGCCTCATTACTCAATCTTTGAACCGGACGCACCAGGGCGTGGCCAAACAAGTAGGCCAACACACCCACGCACAACATCAAACTCCCAACCAATAGGGCCGTGAGACGGCGCAGCCGGCCAATTTCAGCATAGGCGCGATCGCGTTCCATCTCCGCAACCATAACCCACTTCATGCTCGGAATGGGTGTGGCCATACCCAAAACCGGTTTTTCACGAAAGCCCTTATACATCGCGGGCAACGTAGACTGCAAGGTGCTGATATGGGGTGATGGAATGGATGGTTTGGCATTTCGCAAATGCGCGGGAACCGGACGCGAACTGGTCATCAGGCTGCCTTTTGCATCCACCAGGTAGATTTCATCAACGCCATTGACGGCATAACCGCTCAGAAGATCGCCGATGGCCGTGAGCTTAATTTTGGCAGCCAAATATCCCATCGGCCTGCCATCCGATGTTCGAATCCGCTCGGCAAGCAGCAATTTCTGCGTGTGGGATCGACCATCCGAATAACTATCTGCGATGATCGATGGATCCGCTTGGGGTTCGCTGAGCCATGCAGTGGGCATAGCGCCGGTTGCCTGGCCCGGCGCGCTGGTTACCAATGCTTTGCCTGCCGAATCGAGCACGATGAGTTCATCGTATACGTTAAACTTATCACAGACAGACCGCAGGTATACTTTGATATGGTTCAATGCGACCAGTGTATCGATTGGCTGGGTCTGTGGAACCGAAATGCGAAGGATATTTTCCGCAATGATGTAAGAGGAAGAAAATACTTTGAGATCGTAAGTACGTGCCCTTAGCCACAAATTGAGCTTCCCGCCGGCCTGCACAGCGGCATTGTCCAATTCGTTGGCTATTTTGGCCTGCAAAATTTTGCTGTTGTTCAGATAGGAAAGCCCGCCCAATATCAGGGAGGGCATAATCGTGGCGAGCAACGCAAAGATCAAAATCTTAGTCTTAATGCTTTGAATGCCGGATACCTTTAAAAATTTTGTCCCAGACGCTTTGTCCAATTCCACAACAACCCCTATTCATACGCGGATAACAAGCCAACCCGAATGCCCCCTACAGGTTACCGCTGCAATAGAACTGTGTAGCAATCATTGTGCCAGGCGGACTATAATCAAACCCACGCATTTTCAACACCTTAGGCGAGCAGCAACGGATATTGCGCCCGGGTTTGGGGAATTTCACGCAGCTAAAATGCACATTTGGGTAAAATGCCCCATTACAGTGCAACTTTGCCCTGCGGAAAGAGAGCCTTGCCGGGCAGCGCGCTCCTCATAAAAAAAGAGCCACCCCTTTTTTATCCAGAGGTGGCTCTTGATGTATCCAGCATGCCGGCTTAACTGCGCCCTGAGTACTCCTGGTAGGTCATAGCTACTGTGCGGTAGACGATATGGGCCAGTTTTGAAAAAGGCGTGTAGGCAAACAGTGCCCAGATCAGAATCAAGTGCAGAAAGTAAAACACGGCCATTACATCATACATGCCGCCCAGGCGAATCAATTCGGTGAGCAGGCCGGTAACGCCCAATCCCATCACCAATCCCAACAGATACCAATCTTTGTAGCTGCTGCCCTGGTCGGTCTTTTTCATACGCGTTGCAATCATTAAACCGCTGCCGATGATCAGGGCGATCCCGCCAAGATTACCCAGCCATTTGACCGGCAAAATCTGCGGGTAGGGGCCTTCGATGTGCAGAATCCATTCCGCCACGAAAAAGCAATTGGTCACAATGAACAGTCCGATGAAACCAAACAGCACCATCATATGCGATGTGGAGCGCTCTTTGTTTTCCCCGCACTCGTTAAAACGTGTATGTTTAAAGATGGTGGGCACCACTTTGATCAATGCTTGCACCATGCCGGCCATGTCGAGCTTCTCTTTTGTGGTTTTGCCTTCTAAAAGCGCATTGGCATGCATGTCCGCCAAAAACCGCTTTAACCCCAAGGCAAATACGCCGATGGCGGCAAAAAAGGTCGGAATCATAATGACATCGACCAACAGATTGTTGAAATAACTATGGCCCCAAAGATCCTCGCCGCTGGGTGAAAAGTTCAACCAGTTCAACCCCACCTGGTTGGACAGCCACCCCACCACCAGAAAAATAATGGCCGGTATGGCCAGTAAAAAGGGCAGCATGCCAGCATTGTTAACCGCTTTACCTAGAAATTTGGGAATGGCGTATTCGCTCACGGTAAAGGCGCGCACGGCCGCCAACACTTCTCCGGGTTTGGCGCCCCGGGGGCACCGGGTGGTGCAGTCACCGCAATTGTGGCACAACCAAATATCGCCGCTGCCGATCAGGCGATCTTTCAGACCCCATGAGGTGGCAATCATCTCCTTGCGCGGAAAGGGCTTGGTATCGGGGGAGATGGGGCAGGCCACCGAACAGGTGGCGCATTGGAAGCATTTTTTTACGTCCTGCCCGCCAAGTTTACTGACATCATTGATAAAACCGACATCCGGTTCAACAAGATAAGCATCCGACATCGTCTTACCTCCTATAAATCCGGCAGCGGCAGCGGCCACTGCCGGTTTATCATATGGTGTACAGGACTAAAAGCCCTTAAACGGGTTCGGTCCCAGATCTTCAACAATCTCCACAAAATCGTTGATGATTTGCGGCAGTTTGTCATATTCATCGATGGCCACTTGGAACTGGGCGACCCGCTCTTCTTCCAAAGCCAAACTGGTCAAGGCATCGCCGATCTTTTTCATTCGAATGTCGGCCAGTTCGCTTCCCTTGACAAAGTGACACTGGTAGTCGTCACCATGTTTGCAACCGAGCAGGAAGACACCGTCCATACCCTGGGACAGGGCATCCTTGATCCAGATCACGTTTACCGAGCCCAGACAGCGCACCGGAATAAGGCGCACATCAGCCGAGTAAGACTTGCCGTTCAGGCCAACGATATCCAATGCGGGGAGCGCATCGTTTTCGCAAACCAGGCCCAGAATACGCAAGGGCGGCTCATCGTAATCATCTTCAGATGGCACACCGATGGCTTTGACCTGGGAGCCGATGCTGTCGATGTTGTAATCGGCAAAACCGATGATGCGCTCAGGGCAAGCGCCCATGCAGGTACCGCAGCGGCGGCAACGGCTGGGATTGGGCTTGGGCGTGCCTTTTTCGTCATCATCCAGGGCGCCGAAGGGGCACTCTTCCGTACACCGCTTGCATTGGGTGCAGCGTTGGAAGAAAAAGTCCGGAAAGGTCATGTCGCCGGATCGCGGATGAACCGCCACACCACGGTTGGACGACTCGATGCACTGGATCGCTTTCAGGGCCGCGCCGGTGGCGTCTTCCATGGCCTCTTCGGTGGTCATGGCGCGACGCACGCCGCCTGCCGCGTAGATCCCCGTGCGTTGGGTTTCGTACGGAAAGCAGATGAAGTTGGAGTCGCA
Source organism: Desulfobacteraceae bacterium (assembly GCA_050305555.1). GTDB lineage: Bacteria > Desulfobacterota > Desulfobacteria > Desulfobacterales > Desulfosarcinaceae > JARRKU01. The sequence continues at coordinate 40,597 of JBNLFN010000101.1, forward strand.
GTAGCCGTTGAACAGGCCGATGTCACGGAAGGCCGGCCCCTGGCGGTAGGCCATGTTGACCACCGGGTCGTCCTTGGTGGCCGGTTCCATACCGGCGGCCAGGACCACCAGATCGGCCTTGACCTTGAGCTGTTCGCCCAGCAGGGTGTCGGTGGCTTCAACGATCATGCCGTCTCCGTTTTTGCTGACGTTGACCACATTGCCCTTGGTCAGGAACACCCCCGGATCCTGCTGCATGCTTTTATAGAAGTACTCGCTCAGGCCGGGAGTGCGCATATGTTGATAGAAAATGAAGGCTTTGCCGTCTGTGTAATCCTCGCGTACGTACTTGGCCTGTTTCAGCGAAACCATGTTGGTAACGGCACCGGCATAGGAAAAATCGTTGTCGTTCTCATCCTTGTCCGGACTCTGGATAAAGACCACCGATTTGGCCTCTTTACCGTCCGAGGGCCGGGTGATCTTGCCCGCCTTGGCGATGGTTTCAAACTCGGCATTGGTGATCACGTCGGCGTTATTGCCGTATCCCAGATGGGCGACGGCCTCCGGGTCGATGGCGGCGGGTTTCCAACCGGCGGCCAGGACCACAGCGCCGAAAAGTTCGCCGTTGGGGTCCAGCTTCAGGATGTCGTTTCTGCCTTCGTTGTATTTCTGATAGGCTTCGAACTGCTGCTCGGCGTTGAGCTCTTTGCCGCTTTCGTCCACCTTCATCTCGTCGGGCAGCGGGTAGGGGACATCGTACTCTATCTTTTCACCGGGTTTTTTAAAAGTGGCGGTGAACTCTCCGGGTTGGCCGGCCAGGCGGGCCAGCACGGTTTCGGTCCGAATGGTGATCTCGGGATGGGCTTCAACCGCCTTGATCTTGGCCTCGACCATCGGTGGTATCAGGCGGTCATAGGGCGCGGCCACGGGCAGCTGGCTTCGCCAATTCAGCGCAGCCCCACCCAATTGGGCCTCTTTTTCAACGATGGTCACCGGGTAACCGGCGTTGGCGGCATCCAGGGCGGCTGACATACCGGTAACGCCGCCCCCGATCACCAAAATCTTCTTGGTAAAATTATCCAACTTGTACGGTTCGGGCAGATCGACTTTCTCCACACGCGCCATGCCCATTTTTAGATAATCTTCCGCCATCATTTGAACGCGGTCGAATTTATCCTCATCTGCTTTTTCTTCTTCGCTAAGGGCCGGAAACTCTGAACGCGGATGCGACCACACCACACCTTCGCGCAGGTTGACGCGTTCGACAATACAGCCTTCAAAGCGGAAGATGTCATAATTGACTCGACGTGAGCAGGCGCATAACACCAGCGTGTTGACGCCGCCATCAATCTCTTCTTTTAGGAAGCCGACGCCTTCCGGGCTGCACATGATGGGATGGGTTTTGGCTGCCAGACCCTCTTCATCGGCAACAGCCCGTATCGCCTCAACATCCAGGGCCTCGCCGATGCCGCAACCTTCACAAATATAGACACCATATTTCTTGTCCATGGATGACCTCCTACTTCCTTACCAGTGTTTGAATGGCCTTGAGGGCCATACCGGTAGCGTTCTGATTGGATGATACCACGTCTAAAGGCCTGTTGGCGCAGCCGGCAGCGAACATGCCGCCCTTTTCAAAATCATTGATAATGAAGCCGTCCTCATTGTACTTCAGGTCCGCCGGCAATTTGGATTTGGCGGCGGTGGGCTGCATGCCGGTGGCAAGGACGACCAGATCCACGGTTTGTGAGACTTTTTCACCCGTAACCGCATTTTCTGCAACAACCGTTACCGCCTGGGTGGTTGCATCTTCGCTAACCTCGGCAACTTTGCCTTTAATAAAAAAGATGTTTTCGTCCTCTTTGATGGTTTGGTAGAATTTTTCATAGCGCTGGCCCGGCGCCCGCATATCAATGTAGAAAATATAGATTTTGGCTTCAGGGTAACGCTCGCGTACATAAGTGGCCTGTTTCAATGAGGCCATACAGCAGATATACGAACAATACGGCAGGTGATTTTCATCACGCGATCCCGCGCATTGAACGAAAGCAACGCTCTGCGGCGCTTTGCTGTCTGACGGGCGAAGAATTTGTCCCCGGGTGGGGCCGTTGGGAGAAGCCAAGCGCTCCATCATCATGTTGGTGATGATGTTGTCATACAGTCCGAATCCCAGGTTATCGATCTTCGTGGCGTCATAGGGCTCCCAGCCGGTGGCCCATACAATGGCGCCCACTTGAAGATCCAATGTTTTGGTTTCCATCTCCAAATCGATGGCATCATATTTACAAGCTGCCTTTGCTTTTTCAGCAGCATCCGTGCCGATGATTTTCGAAGATAAAATATAGCGCGCCGGAAAAGCCATTTCAAAGGGTCTATGGGCGCCCTTTTTGGTGCCCATGTCAAAGTTAAACGGATCGCTGATGTCCGTACCGCATGCTTCCGCGCAATCGCCGCAGCATGTACACTTTTCATTGACATAGCGCGGGGCCAACTTGACAGCGACATTGTAATTGCCCGGGCCGCCGTCTACTTTTTCCACCTGCGCCATGGTGAGGACCTGAATACGGGGATTGTCCTTGATACGGCGGAAATTGATCTCCAGCCCACAGGTCGGAGGACATAGCTTCGGAAAATATTGATTCAGCTGTGCCACGCGTCCACCCAGGTACGGATTCTTCTCCACCAGAATCACTTCATATCCCACTTCAGCAGCTTCCAATGCAGTCGTCAAACCGCTAATGCCGCCGCCGACCACCATGATGCTTCCACTCGCAGGGGCGGTTGTTTCGTTTGTCATGCTATCCCTCCGTGCATCGAAGATTGTTTAAGTTTTCCGCATATCCAGCCGCTCACAACCTGCAGACGATACCCTTTTTCGTCCGGAGCGTCAAACTCAACCCTGGCCCAAGGCAGCACCGGGGCGGCCAGTGCTCAGTTTCATGCTCCAGGCCCTTGTACCGGCCTGTTGGCATGGGCAGATGTCCATATCAACGGGCGGACCGATATAAAATTACCAGGATATCGCCTGATCCAAACTGTAGCGGCCTTCATTAATAAAAACCTCCAGGCATCCAAAGACGCCTGGAGGTATGATATTGCAACTGCTAATTCACACGCGACTCCCGCGGCTAAGACGGGATGATTTGGATGTAAGGTACTTTTTTCACATCCCACTCACCCTTCTCCGGATCGTACTTGGAGTTGACGAAGCAGAACCAGTTCTCATCATCCTGGCCCGGATAGTCGGCTTGATAGTAGAAACCGGGGTAGCGGGTCTCTTTGCGGAACTGGATGTGACGCAGGTGAGACTCTACCGTCCAGATACGATGGTAGATCTCCCAGGCGCGCATCAGTTCGTGCAGATCGCCGGCAGCCATCTTTTCGCAGTCTTCACGCATGGTGTTCAACAGATCCATGACGATTTCCAAAGACTTGCTGCTGGTCTGATAGTAGGTCGCCGTGCCGGCACCGTACTCATGGGTGGCTTTCATCAGCCGATACATCATGCCGTTGGGTTTGATGTATGCCGGGTTGACGTTGATGGCGGTGGTGTAGTCTTTGTTGTCCAGGAAGGTGCGAACCGGCTTGTAGACCAGGTCGACCAGCTCTTGAGCAGACTGCTTCAGGGTCGGGGTGAAGTCGGCGAAGTCTTTGGCATAGCGAACCATTTGTTTGGCAGCAATGCGACCTTCGGCATGAGAACCGGAGGAGAACTTGTGGCCGGAGCCGCCCACGCCGTCGCCGGCGGTGAACAGACCTTCAACGGTGGTCATTTGTTTGTAAATCTTGCCGTTGCGTGCTTTGATTTTGTAATCATCCGGTACCCAGTCATAATCCGGGCCGGAGGTCCATAGACCGCAGCAACCGGAGTGGGAGCCCAGCAGGTACGGCTCGGTCGGCATAACTTCGGAATTTTTCTTTTCTGGTTCGCAATCCTGCGCGCACCATAGGTTGGCTTGGCCACAGGTCATATCCAAGAAGTCTTCCCAAGCTTCCGACTCGAGATGCTTAAGCTCTTTCTTGTCCATGGTTTTGCCCAGTTCGGCCAGAGCGGTCACGGTGTCCATCATGATCGGGCCGCGGCCTTCTTTCATTTCAAACAGCATGAGGTGGTTACGCAGACAGGTCGGGGTGATGGCTGCGGTGCCATAAGGCGCATAGTTTTCCAGTTCGGCTTTGGCGGCGTCGCTGCCGGCAAAGGCTTCGCCCAGGCCGTTGAGGGTTTTAGCTTTAAACAGCAGGAACCAGGCGCCCACCGGGCCATAACCATCTTTAAAACGGGCCGGGGTGAAACGGTTTTCCATCATGGTCAATTCGGCGCCGACCTTCATGCACATGGTGTAGGTGGAACCAGCGTTCCATACCGGATACCAGGCGCGGCCTTTACCTTCACCGACCGAACGGGGCTGATAGATGTTTACAGCGCCGCCGCAGGCAACCATCATGGTTTTACATTTAATGATATAGACTTTGTTCTCACGTACGGAAAAGCCCACAGCACCCGCAATCTGATTGTCAACATTGGCGTCCAGCAGCAGCTCAACAATGAAGCAACGCTCGATGATATTGTCATCGCCCAACGCTTTTTTGGCGGCTTCAGCCACGATGCGTTTGTAGGATTCACCGTTGATCATGATCTGCCATTTGCCCGTACGTACCGGCTGGGCGCCGCCTTTGAGGGTGCCCATTTTCTGGCCTTTTTTACCGTCGAGGTTTTTGCCCTCTTCGGTTTTTTTCCAAACCGGCAGGCCCCACTCTTCGAACAGATGAACGGAATCATCCACGTGGCAGCCCAGGTCGAAGATCAAGTCTTCGCGAACCAGGCCCATCAAGTCATTGCGGACCATGCGAACGTAGTCTTCAGGCGCATTTTCGCCGATGTAGGTATTGATGGCGGAAAGACCTTGTGCAACCGCACCGGACCGTTCCATGGCGGCTTTATCGCACAGTAAAACGGTCTGATCGTCGCCCAACCATTTTTTAACTTCAAATGCCGTACCGCAAGCGGCCATGCCACCGCCGACGATTAGGACATCAACTTCACGCTCTTCGACTTCAGGGTCACGTACTGCTTTAAGTTCACCCAAAGGATTAGTCGGTATTGCCATATTATCCTCCTAAAAAATAATTTCGAATTTAAAAGATTTCGATTTGTTCAAGGATCTGCCCTTACTAGACTTTCGGCGTCGGAATCGTGTAGCCGTCGGCTTCTTCCGTTGACAACAGGCCGCTTTCCAGATCTTGGCCTTTCAAATTATCGTAAGCGTTGGCAGCACCTTCGGGGGTGGTCCGGATGGGGAACTTAAAGCGTTTGATTAGACCATTACGGAACTTACAGGTCCACATCACATCTTCGGTACCCATCATGGGCATGATGGAGCTTCCCAGGGGAACGAAATCGGAATAACCGCGAACTTCGATGGCCTGGGTGGGGCAAATTTTTACGCAGGAAAAGCATTCCCAACACTGATCCGGCTCTTGATTGTAAGCCTTCATGGCGTCGGCGTCGAGGACCATAAGGTCATTGGGGCAAATGTACATGCAAGCGGTCTTATCGCCACCCTTGCAACCGTCACATTTTTCCTGAATTACGAAACTTGGCATTTAATATACCTCCTAGAAATTTGGTTTATACAATTCAACCAATAGACTCATTATCGAAAAATTACGATCTCCCTCCTTGGTCACACCTCCCTTCATCGTATTGTCCGGGTATTCAATCCTTCGGACTTAATTAACTGTTAAACTGTGTAAATTCTGGATCTTTTGCATAGGAACGCATCAAACCGCTTATGCCCCCCCAAACAATGAAAAATATTGTGTAAATTCAGCCATATAGATATAAAACAAGTGTAAATGAATATCACCCAAAAGCACCCTTGTCAATGATTTTCAGCCCCTTGAGACGGCTATTCGCTAAAATTTCGTCGGCTATCGGGAAGGGTCCAATATATTGTTGGGAATTCTGATTTTCGTACTATATGTAGTGTGGGCTGCCAGAAGCCCAATCTCGTTTCAAGATTTTGGATACCATCGATGGATTAAATGAATGACAATCGAAGCACCTGCAAGAGGCTTGCAGGAAAAGCGCAATTCATCTAAAGATAAGCTCAACATTCGGCTAGAATTAAAAATCACAACTCAATCTGGAAATCAAGCCCTTAAAAACATGAATGCACCCGAACTCACCCCCATATCCATAGAAGATAACCTGCGTTTTGGCTGCCATAAGAATGTGCCTTGCTTCAACCATTGTTGCCGGGACCTCAACCAAGCGCTGACGCCCTATGATGTCCTGCGTCTGAAACACCATCTGAAGCTATCGGCCCAGGTGTTTCTGAAACGATATGCCACCTTGTATATGGGGCCCACCTCCGGCCTACCGGTGGTGGCCCTGCGTTTTGCTGAAAACGGCAGAGGCGATTGCCCTTTTGTAACGCCAGAAGGCTGTCGGGTTTACACAGCGCGGCCATCATCGTGCCGCATCTACCCCTTGGCCAGGGCGCTGCACCGCAGGCGCGCCGACGGCCGCATCAGCGAGCACTATGCCTTGCTCAAAGAGCCTCATTGTCGCGGCTTTGAACAAGCCGACACCCAATCGGTCGGTCAATGGATTGCCGGACAGGCGCTGGAAAGTTATCACCGCATGAACGATGCGGTATTGGAGTTGATCGCGCTTAAAAACCAGGTGCGTCCCGGGCAGCTCACTGCCGAGCACCAGCAGTTGGCTAAAATGGCGTTTTACGACTTGGATACCCTGAAAGAAAAGGCCTTGGCGAGGGCACTGCCCGACATGGATTTTGACCATTTGGCTATGCTGCCCGACCCGGAGGATGATGAAGCATGGCTGGCCTGGTCCATGATCTGGATTGGACAGGTGTTGTTTGGCAAAAAACTCAATCTGGAAAATGTATCAAATGGATTTAACAAATAAAGTCGCTTTGGTGCTGGGCAGCATTAAAGGCATCGGCAAGGCCATCGGGCTGGATCTGGCCCATGCCGGCGCCAAGGTCGTCTACACCTATTATGACTGGCCGGAGAGCCTGGAGGCCTTGAAGCAGGATGCTGCCGATACAGCTCAGGCACACTGGATTGCCAAAGTCAATCTGTTGGATAAAGGTGCCGTCGATGAACTAGTGCACGGCGTTATCGAACGTTTCGGCCGTCTCGATATCCTGATCAACAATATTGAGCGTGGCGGCTGGCCGGTGGTGCATGGTGCCTATGTGCCCGAACAATGGGATTTGGAGATGGCCACCACCTTACGGGCCAAACAGTGGGCCTTTCAGGCGGCCCTGCCCCATTTGAAAGCGGCTGGGCAAGGTTTGGTGGTCAACATCTCTTCCATTGCCGGGCTGGTGGGTCGTAGCGGGCCGGCAAGTTATCTGTTCAACGAAGGGTATGCCGCCGCCAACCGGGGCATCTCTCTGCTCACAGAAACATGGGCGCGACTGGGGGCGCCCCAGGTGCGGGTCAACGAAATCATGCTGGGTATTTTTGAAACCCGCCATGCCCGGCATACCCGGGGCTGGGGCCTTTTGTCCAAGGACCAAAAACAAGCCATCCTGGACCATACCTTGTTGGGGCGCACCGGCCATTTGTCCGATGTGGTCCAGGCGGTCCGGTTTCTCATTCAAGGCGCACCCTATATGACGGGCAGTGTATTGCGCCTGGATGGCGGGTATCTATTGGGGGGCGAAAAAATCGCCCCCATGCCGCAAGGGGTTGAATAGTTATTTTCCGACTTTGGGATTACGGCACACTTTAATACACGGAGGATCAGATGATTGAACGCCTGTTTAAACTCAAAGCCCGCAATAGCGATGTACGCACAGAATTGCTCGCCGGCATCACAACATTTTTAACGGCGGCCTACATCATTTTTGTCAACCCGTCCATACTGGCAGCTGCCGGTATGCCGGAAAATGCCCTAATCACCGTCACTTGCCTTGTGGCCGGGGGCGCCACGCTGTTGCTGGCCCTTTGGGCCAACGTGCCCCTGATGATGGCGCCCGGCATGGGACTCAATGCCTTTTTTGCTTTCACTTTGGTGGGAGGCATGAAAGTGCCCTGGCAGACCGCCCTGGGCGTGGTTTTTATCTCGGGTGTATTTTTTCTCCTGTTGACCCTGTTCGGCTTTCGCGAACGCATCGTAAAAGCGATTCCATTGAGCCTGCGGTTGGCGGCCTCTGTGGGTATCGGCTTGTTCATCACCTTTATCGGGATGAAGAATCTGGGACTGGTTGTTGACCATCCCGCCACATTGGTCGCCCTGGGCAAACTGGAACCCAAAGTGATTCTGGGACTTGGGGGCGTACTGCTGATCGCAATTCTTGAAATAAAAAAAATTCGCGGATCGATACTGATTGCTATCTTGTCCGTGGCCGCAGTGGGGATGGTGCTGGGCTTGGCCAAACCACCCAGCGCGATTGTGTCCGCACCACCCGGCATTGCCTCGCTGGCTTTTCAGCTGGATATCCTGGGAGCGCTTAAAACATCGCTGTGGGCCAGTATTTTTTCCTTTATGTTTATCGACCTGTTCGACAGCTTGGGCACCATGCTGGCGGTATGTCGCGAAGCAGGCCTGGCCGACGAAAAGGGCGAGATTCAACAATTGCCAACCATGCTCAAGGCGGATGCCGTCGCGACTGTGGCAGGTGCTGTGCTGGGCACCAGCACCACCACCACTTATATTGAATCCGCTTCCGGTGTGGCCGATGGTGGGCGCACCGGGTTGACATCCGTGATGACGGGGATCTTGTTTTTGACGGCCATGTTTTTCACGCCCATTATCAGCGTCATTCCTGCATTTGCTACTGCGCCGGCCCTCATCGCCGTGGGTATTTTCATGATGCGCGGGATCGGCGCCATCAAATTTCACGACTTTGAAGAGGGGATCCCGGCTTTTCTTACCTTTGTGTTAATGCCACTTTCGTTTTCCATCGCCAAGGGGCTGGCCTTCGGCTTTATCGCTTATGTGCTGATTAAATTGCTCGTGGGCAAAATCAAATTGTGCGATCCCATATTGGTTCTGGTGGCAGTGTTTTCTCTGATTAGTTTAGTTTTTTAATAAAACGATAGGATACTTATAAAGGCTTTTGCTCCGGCCATCTGCGCCACCAGAGTTTTAAGTTTTCGGTTTTAGGTTTTAAGTTGAGGTATTCTATCCATTTTATGGTATCAGGTTTCGAAGGCGCATAGAAGAATTGACTGACACATAGCCATGGCTTAAAAGCAGCATCGTGATTTGCATTATTCAATTAGGACGGGAATCATATACGGCAACAGCGCTTGCACTTTGTCATAATCCTTGGCACAAATTATCGCTTGGATATATTATAGACAGGATTCCTTAACTTAAAACCTAACACTTAAAACTTAAAACTGACTTTTTTATGTCCTACACCTTCGAACTCAAGCTCAAAGTCCCTTTTCATGATCTGGACCCCATGCGGATCGTGTGGCACGGAAACTATCTCAAATATTTTGACCAAGCCCGCTTTGCGCTCTTTGCCGATGCCGGGGTGGATCTTTACCAATACCTGGTTGAAAAAAATTACGTTTTCCCCATCACCCGCACCGCCACCAAACACATTGCGCCCTTGCAACCCAACGATGATTTCATATGCAAAGCCACGGTGGTGGAAGCGCACTATAAGATTGCCACAGAATTCGAAATCTGGCGCCTGCCGCAGCGTATTCTCTGCACCCGGGGAAAAAGCGACCAAGTGGCCGTTAAAATGCCGGGCATGGAGATGGAACTTGAAATCCCGGTGGACATCCGGCTTGCGCTGGGGTTTGATTGATGACCCCTGAGCTGCAGACTGCTTTTGGCACAGGCTATGAACGCATGGCCGCCTGGTCGGACCTGTTGGATGACATCAACCTCTATCCTGTGGCGGACGCCGATACGGGATGTAACCTGCGCATCAGCTTGGCGCCCTTGAAAAATGCAGGGCATCCCCGGATTGCCGAGTACTTGCGATCCGCCGCCACGGGCAATTCCGGCAACATCGCCGCGGCCTTTTTTGCCGCATTTGTCATAAGGGTGCAATCGGATGACCTGCATACGGCCGCCCAGTCCGGTCAGCAGGCGGCCTGGCAAGCGCTGCTGGATCCTCAGGATGGTACCATGCTGAGCGTTTTCGACGCTTGGGCGGCATGCACCGCCACCATCGGTGCACCCTTAAATCAAGGTGATGCCCGTCAAATCAAAGCTCAATTGAAGGCATCGGTTCTAACCACCGCTGAGATTCTACCCACATTGAAGGGGGCCGGCATTGTGGATGCCGGCGCTTTGGGTATGTTCCTTTTCCTAGAGGGATTTACACAGCAACTCGTCCACCAAAGCCCTGTATTTGAAAACCCTTCAGAACTGTTCGGCGTCAAACTGGTCGTTGATTCCAATAATCGGACGTCCTCAACGGATAAGGGCTATTGTGTGGACACCATCATCGAAACCGACGAAGATGCAACCCAATCCATGCAACAGGTGGCGACTTTGGGCAATAGTGTGGTGGCCCTGCCCGATGGCCAACGCCTTAAAATCCATTTCCATACCCAAGACGGTGACCATGCGCGCGAAAAACTTGCTTGCCTTGGCGATGTGGTTAAATGGCGCCAGGAAAAAATCACCGAGGTGGCCGCGCCCGCAACAGTTTCAGGCAAGCCCCGGCCAGGCATTCACATTGTCACCGATGCAGCGGGATCGCTCACCCGTGAGCTGGCCCATCAACTGGGGATTACCCTGCTGGACAGCTACGTAATCATGGGAGACCAGCATCTGCCGGAAACTTTGGTGAACCGGGAGGCCCTTTATGCCGCCATGCGCCAGGGCACCAAAGTCACCACGGCCCAAGCCTCTATCTTTGAGCGCCATCAAACCTATCAGAGCCTGCTCCATCGCTATGCGCAAATCGTCTATTTGAGCGTGGGCTCGGTCTATACCGGCAACTATAATGTCGCCTGCCAATGGCAGACGCACCATCCCACCAACCGCCTCCATGTTATCGATTCCACGGCAGCGTCCGGCCGGCTGGCCATGATTGCCATGGCGACGGCGCGCTTTGCCCAAACGACGCCGGACATGGATGCCGTATCAGCCTATGCCCAAACGACCATGGCCCAAAGCCAGGAACTGATATTCATCGACCAGCTCAAGTACCTGGTCGCTGGGGGGCGCGTATCCAAGGTGCGCGGCTTTTTTGGCGATCTGCTCCATTTTAAGCCGGTGATCACCCCCCGGGCCGCGGGGGTTGAAAAAATCGGCGTGGTCAAAAACCATAGCGAACAATGTCGATTTGCCCTTGATCACCTGGGCCAATCTCTGAAGGCGAATCAATCCGTAGAGATTCTGGTGGAGTACACGGATAACCTGGAGTGGGTCAACGCGACGGTGTGTCCTCAGATCAGGGCCCGATTCCACAAGGCCCATGTGCGGGTGGTACCCATGTCGCTTACCTCCGGTGTACACCTGGGACCGGGAACCTGGGCCATTGCCTTTTTACCCCGAGATGTATCGGATGGCATCAACCCCATATAACCAATGATAAAGCCATGAACCAGTCCACATTCGAATCGCCAAAAGTTATCAGCAGTGATCAGGATCGCTTTGTCATTGTGATTCCGGTTTACAACCACGGCCGCACCGTAGCGCAAGTGGCACAAAAAGCGTTGAAATGGCTGTTGCCGGTCATCTTGGTGGATGATGGCTCAACCGATGACACACCGATTCAAATCCAAAAAGTCCAGGGTATCCAACTCATCCGCCATCCCTATAACATGGGCAAAGGGGCCGCCTTAATATCCGGTATGACTGCGGCCGCCGAAATTGCCGACTGGGCCATCTGCCTGGATGCCGACGGACAGCACGATCCGGGAGAGATCGCCGTATTTGTCAAAGCCGCCCGCAAAAACCAGCGCAGCATCGTCATCGGCAAACGCCGCGGCATGCAAACCGCCCCCTGGACGAGTCGCTTTGGCCGCAAATTCTCCAATTTCTGGGTCTGGATGTCGGGCGGGCCGCACCTGTCGGATTCCCAGAGCGGGTTTCGCATGTACCCCCTGCCTGAAGTGCTGCAACTCGACGTGCAGGCGCGTCGATACCAGTACGAAGTCGAAGTGCTGGCCAAAGCCAATTGGTGCGGCATATCCACTATGGAAGTGTCCATCCATGCGGCTTATCATGGGGATGCGCCGCGCATCTCTCACTTTCACCCGTGGCAGGATTTCTGGCGCAATGCAGCCACTTTCAGCCGTTTGATTTTCCGCCGCATTTTTACGCCAACCCTCTGGTTCAACAAGCCATCGAGGTAAGCCATGCAAGCCCTTTTTTATAATCTATTGATCGGTGCATCTAAAATTTTCGGCACCTGGATCTTTTCTTTGGGTTCGCGCATTGTGGCCGCCGGCTTTTTTTTATTCAGCCCCCGCCGCCGTGCCGTCGGCCGCCGCTTTTACGGTATTGTCTTTCCTGACAAGAGCCCCGCGCAACTCAACCATTGCACGTGGAAACAATATCAAAGCTTCACCCATGTTTTTCTGGATCGCCACATACAACGCCACACACATGCCCTGCAATATACCAAGGAAGGCCGCGAACACCTTTTGTCCGCGCGCGAACACGGAAAGGGGGTCATTCTGCTGATGTCCCACATGGGAAACTGGGAAGTCGCAGCTTATGGTCTGAAAAAAATAAATACCGATCTGGATATGATGCTGTTGATGGGCATCCGGCATAAAGAAGCCATCGAAAAAATTCAAAAAGCATCGGCCCACAAAGACGGCATCCGCGTCATCGGCATCGATGAGCAGGGCGGATCGCCATTTGATATCGTCGAGGCGGTCCGGCATTTGCGGCAAGGTGGAATTGTCTCGATGACAGGAGATCGACTTTGGCGGCCGGATCAGCGCAGTGTCCAAGTGAGCTTTTTGGGTCGCCGCATGCAATTGCCCGAAGCCCCTTACGCCCTGGCATTGGCCACCGGCGCGCCCATTTTGGTTTTTTTTGCATTTCGCACAGGTGATCGCCGTTATCATATCTGCGCCCTGGCACCGATCCGGGTGGAAGCGGGAACACGCGGCCAACGCCAAGCGGCCATTGATCAGGCCGCCCAACAATATGCCACCTACCTGGAACAGGCACTGAGGGACTATCCTTATGAATGGTTTCATTTTGATGATGTATTGGGTCCAATGGCCGAATAATATTGGAAGGGGCTCAAAAACAGGCCGCATCCCATCGGCGGCCCATAATGCTTTGATTAATTATGCGGTTTATAGTATGACCCTTTTTCGGCTCATTTTGCAGCGAGGGAATTTAAAATTATGACCAGAACGGAAATTCAAACGGCCATATTGGATATTTTCGAAGAGCAATTCGAGATCAGCGATCCCGGCTTGGACGACGACCTGCGCGAAGCCCATGAATTTGACAGCATTGATGCCATCGAGATGCTCAGAGAGATTGAAGTGATGCTGGATTCGAAGCTCACCCAAGAGGAAAAAAAAGCAGCCATGGACATACGAACCATCAATGATATCATCGACTATGTGGACAACCTGGCTGCCCACCGAGCTGCCGCTTGATGGGCCGTGCACACCAACGCCACTGCCGACACACCTAAATAGGCCACATCTGCATGGACAGAAGAGTTGTCATCACCAGTTGCGCCGCCATCTCTCCAATAGGCTGCACCCGTGAAAAGATAATTGATAACCTGATTCAGGGCAATTCCGGCGTCAAGCGGATGAAAGACGACCAGTTGCTCACGGAACATATCCACTCGGGGGTCTTCGGCACGGTGGATGACCCCATTGTGTATGACTTTCAGCGTAAAAACCGCAAAACCATGGGACCGGTGGCCTACTATGCCTGTCAAGTCGCCAAAGAGACCCTGGCCCAAGCAGGACTAACCGAGGCGTTTGTCCAATCCGGCCGCATGGGAGTTGCCTTCGGTTCCACCCATGGCAGCCCTACGGTACAGCGGGACATCTATCGCACCTTTTTCAGTGAGGACAAAAACAAACTCAACAATGTCGGCGCCGTGGATTACTTAAAATCCATGGTGCACACCACTGCGGTCAACATCACCAAAATGTTCGGTATCACCGGCCGGGTGATCTCCTCATCCACGGCGTGCACCACCTCCAGCCAATCCATCGGCTTCGGCTACGAAGCAGTGAAATACGGCTTGCAGGACGCCATGTTATGCGGTGGCGCTGATGAATACGACACCACCACCGTGGCCGTATTTGACAACCTGCTGGCCTGTTCAACGGAATACAACGACACCCCTCACAAAACCCCGCGCCCATTTGACCGGGACCGTGACGGCCTGGTGGTCGGCGAAGGGGCCGGAGCGGTATTGCTCGAAGCGTATGATTTCGCCAAAAAACGCGGTGCCCCCATCCTGGCTGAAGTGATTGGCTTTGCATGTGCCAACAACGGCGGGGACATGATCCTGCCCAATATTGACGGCATCTCCCACACCATCCAAGCCGGTTTGGACAACGCGCGACTGGCACCCGAGCAAGTGGATTTTATCAGCGCCCACGCCACGGCCACCAAGATGGGTGATGTCATGGAGGCGCAAGCCATCGGCAAAATATTCGGCGATCACCCGAGGGTCAGTGGGCTTAAAAGCTATATGGGTCATACCATGGGCTCGTGCGGCGCCATTGAAACCAACATCCTCCTGCACATGATGGCCGAAGGATTTATCGCGCCCACTTTGAACCTGGAAAATATTGATGAACGCTGCAACATGATCCGCCATACCACCCAATTAACCGAAGCACCCATTGGTATCGGCGCCATTCAGAATTTTGCATTCGGCGGCGTCAACACCATTTTATTCATCAAAAATCCTGAACGCTGATGCACGGCCAATCCTCTGAAACCGCCCCCCCCCTCACCCTCTTGCAACGCACCAAAGATCTGCTCATTACCCTGATCCTGTGGGGCTATTTCACCATCGGTTTCTGCCTGATGTTTGCCCCCATCTACCTTTTGGCCATGGTCTTTGCCAAAGATCGCCAGCGGGCGTTCCAATGGTTGAACAGTTTTTTTTTCAAAAGTTTTTTCGCGCTTTGTCGCGCGCTGATCCCCAACCATCGCTGGCACATTGATCCGCAGGTACGCCGCATCCGCGGAGCCATCATCCTGTGCAACCACATCTCCTATCTGGACTCTATCTTGATGGTGTCGCTGTATCCGCAACATACCACCATCGCCAAGGCTCGCCTTTTCAACATTCCCCTGTTCGGCCGAAATCTGGACACCGCCGGTTATATCCCCTCTACGGGGCAAGGTCGCCTTGGCCAGAAACAACAACAACGCCTGGAACGGCTGCCCGATTTCCTGGAGCGGGGGGGCAACTTGTTCCTCTTTCCGGAAGGCACGCGCAGCCGCAACGGCCGAATCGGTCCGCTTCAAAAAGGGGGATTTAAAATTGCGCGGATGTGTAAAGCCACCATCCAGGTAGTTTCCATACGCCATACCCATCGCCTGTTCGAACCCGGTCGCTTCCTGTTCCATACGAACCGCGACAATATTATTGAGGTTAAACTTGAAGCCACCCTACACCCCGATTATGACCATCCGGACTTTTCCATTGATACACTCATGCGGCAGGTGATCGATCTGATGGCTCATAAACCCGGCAGCCCAAACCACCCTTGAAACCATCAACGGCACCCAAACGTCCCTTGGTTGTCGCAACGGCCATCAGGTGGCAGTCATGAAAACGGTAGCACGACCCCATCTTATCTTGCAGATCCTGACGGCCACTCTTTTCCGGCTGGTGCTCAACACCGCCCGGCGTTTTATCTATCCCTTTGCGCCCCTGTTGAGCAGAGAACTAAATGTCCCGCTCACCGCAATAACCTCCATGATCGCTTTAAACCAGACCACCGGCTTGTTGGGTTTGGCCGCCGGCCCGTTTGCCGATCGCTGGGGCAGTCGCGCCGTCATGCGTATGGCCTTGGCATTGCTTGCCGTGGGCATGCTGATCTGTTTCCTGTCACCCACCTACGGTTTTGTGCTGGCAGGTTTGGTTTTGTCCGGCTTGGCCAAGAGCATATACGACCCGGCCATACAGGCTTATGTCGGCCACCAGGTCGCCTATAAGCGCAGGGCCCTGGCCATCGGGGCCATTGAAACCGCATGGGCAGGCAGCACCTTGATCGGCATTCCTGTTCTGGCATTGATAATCGATCGGTTCAGTTTGCGTTGGGCGTTTTTTGGAATGGCTGTTTTCGCTGCGCTGGGATTCCTCTTGCTGGCCAAAGTGATTCCCCGTGACGGTGGATCGCCATCGGATCCGGCCCGCACGGTAAGTATCATTGCTATGCTCAAGCAGCTCATCCACAAGCGACCGGCAGCCGGAATGCTGGGGTTTGCCTTCTGGCTGAGCATGGGCAACGATAATCTATTTGTTGTTTTCGGCGCCTGGCTGGAACAGGATTTTGCCGTCAGCCTGATAGCTTTGGGTTTCAGCAGTGGCGTTATCGGCGCGGCTGAGCTGATCGGTGAATCCATGACAGCGCTTTTGGCGGACCGCATCGGTTTGAAAAGATCCCTGGTGATTGGATTAACCCTGACCGCGTTGAGCTATGCCGTGCTGCCGCTGATCGGTACCTGCCTGGCGACCGCATTGACCGGATTGTTTTTTCTTTTTTTGAGTTTTGAATTTACCATTGTGTGCAGCTTCTCATTGAGTACGGAACTGCTGCCCACTGCCCGTGCGACAATGATGGCCGGGATCCTGGCCGCAGCCGGACTGGGTCGCATGGTCGGTGCGATGACCGGCGGCCCGTTGTGGCTGTTGACAGGGCTCTGGGGTGTCGCTCTGGCGTCTGTAACGGCCACTTTAATGGCGCTGCTTTGCCTGGCTTGGGGACTGCGGGACGCCATACACCCGGCCGCAAAAAACCAGTCAAACCGAAGCCAGACATGATTTAAACATTCGTTATTTAATGCTGTAATTTAAAATAGCGCTTATCAATAATACTCAAGTTGATGTTTCTGATGTCCGAAGCCAAAACCGGAGGTGATCCAATACCTCTTCTTGCACTTGGGCTCTCTGGATAACTGCATTTAAAATAATGGGCCGGCTTCAAGGATGGACATTGGAGAGAATTTCACGCTGACAGGATCCGCGCGCAGATCTTCCTACTGCGCCATGTGAGTTGACACACAAGCGCCATCTTAGATATACTTATCAAACTTGACCTGTTGATCATGTGACCGGGGGTGGTCACAAATGATCAACAGGAAGTACCCATGAAAATTATATCTGATAGTATCTGATTCTATTTTTCCTGTGTGTATATCATCCCAAAGGAATAAATGGAGCAGATATAACCCGCTATGCCGGCTGTCATAGCATGACATTGTTCTGCATTACCTTCTGGAACAGGCGCTTTTTGTATCTCTTATTGAAAGGATGAATGATGTCAAGGCAATTTCATAAGATATTTCAGGGCCATAAAGAAATGTCGGTCCGGTATGATCCAAAACAGGCCGCCATTTGGACCTATTTTAAATCCTCCAGCCGGCCTTGCTTTACACCTGCCATATTGAAAGAATCGCTGGCCATTCAGCATGCCATCATCAACTACTTTAAAACAGACGCAAAGAAGCAATACCCGGTGCGCTATATCGTAATGGCCTCACAAGCGCCGGGCGTTTTCAATCTGGGTGGAGACTTAAACCTGTTTATAAAGCTGATCGCCGAACAAAATCGGGACAAATTGCTCGCCTATGCAACCAGTTGTATTGATATCTGTTATCTCAATGCCGTGGCCCTTAACCTTCCGGTGACCACAATCTCCCTTGTCGAAGGCTCAGCACTGGGCGGTGGATTGGAATCGGCCATGTCGAGCAACGTGCTTATTGCCGAAGAACATGCCAAAATGGGCGTGCCTGAAATTCGCTTTAACCTTTTTCCCGGAATGGGCGCTTATAGTTTTATTGCGCGTAAAGCGGGCATGGGTGCTGCGGAAGAGGTGTTGCGCAATGGTAAAATCTACTCCGCTCGTGAAATGTATGATCTCAAAATTGTCGATACATTGGCAGAGAGTGGAAAAGGGTATGCGGCAGTCAATGACACCATTAAAAAACACGATCGCGCCGCAAATGGTATGCAAGCCATCCAGGAAGTCCGCCAATTCTATAACCCCATTACGTATCAAGAACTTCTGGGCATCACCAAAATCTGGGTTGATGCTGCTTTACGACTCACAGATAAGGATATTCGCGTTATGCAGAAAATAGTCACAGCTCAAAATCGTGGCACATTCGACTCTCATGACAGTGAAGGGAAAATACATATGGTCCGCACCAAGCAGGATCGCCGTTTTGACAAAAGCAATGTATCTTTTCCACAGGTCGGCAGCTCTGGGGAAACCGTTGCCAATGATCGCCGCAAAATGGATCGGCGCGGAATTGATAAACAGGACATACACAATTAAATGATGGATTGATATACAATATTTAATAGTCGTTCGGAAAACATTTACTTATTTAGGGACACATCGGTGCTTGATGGCAACGGATTCTTCCGGAAATTTTAATCAGCAAATTTTTAGCGATAAGCTAAACACACTGTATTCAAGCAACTGGCTCAGCACTGCGGCCACTTTGTTGGTTGCCACGGTTTATGTGAGCGTTCAATTACCGCATCACGGCAAGGACCATCTTCTGCTATGGCTCTTTGCTCTGGTCTCGATATACACCTGCCGTTTTTTTTTAACCAAAAGCTATTTTAAAACAGCACCCCCACCTGAAGCACATGCCGCCTGGCTAAATCGATTTCGCGCTGCCAGCCTGGCCACCGGCATGGCCTTGGGATCAATGGTCCTGTTTTTTTATCCCTACGATGATGTACCCAGACAAATGTTTGCAGTGTTGCTTCTGGCCGGGATGGCCGCAGGCGGCCTCACCGTTCTGGTAACGGATCTTGTTTGTTTTACCGGCTTTGTGACTTTCCTTCTTTTTCCGGTTATCATTCATGCCGCTCTCCAAGCCGATCCCTTCTA
This sequence comes from Desulfobacteraceae bacterium, assembly GCA_050305555.1. Taxonomy (GTDB): domain Bacteria; phylum Desulfobacterota; class Desulfobacteria; order Desulfobacterales; family Desulfosarcinaceae; genus JARRKU01. Next base: position 59,617 of record JBNLFN010000101.1, read on the forward strand.
CTTTTTTGTGGCAATACTCGTGGGGATCTATCTGCTCACCATCTTATGGGCAAGTCGGCGACTCAACGACATTGTCAGCGACTCACTGCAACTGCGGTATGAAAATCTATCGCTTGTCGCCAATCTAGAAAAAGAAAAAAACCAGCTTGACAATCGCCTCGGGCGTATCCTCAACGACAGCTCAAATGAGCTTTACGTTGTCGATGCCATGTCACTCCGTTATCTGCAGGTCAACAAAGGCTCTCTGGAGAATCTGGGGTATACGGAATCAGAAATGTATGCCATGACATTGCATCATATCATCGTTGATTTGAGCGAAATAGCGGTCAAAGAGCTTATCGCCCCGCTGCGCACCGGGACAAAAGATTTTATCACCCATAAAGCGCTGCACAAACGCAAAGGCGGCAGCACATATCCTGTTGAACTGCGATTTCAATTGTCATCCCAGGAAAACCCACCCGTATTGGTCGTTACGGCACTTGATATCACCGAGCGCAGCGAAGCAGAACAAAAACTTTTACACCAAGCGAACTTCGACCAACTCACCCATCTGCCGAACCGCTACTATATGTTGTCCTATATTGAAAGTGCCTTTGCACGCGCCAGGCGGCAGCATACCAAAGTGTCCCTTTTATTTCTGGATCTGGACAACTTTAAAGACATTAACGATACCCTGGGCCATGGCATAGGGGATGAGCTGCTCAAACAAGTAGCGGACCGTATTCGCTCGCTTTTGCGGGAAACGGACACTGCGGCACGTCTCGGCGGTGATGAATTTCTGGTGCTGATAGAAGGATTGCGGCAGCAGGATCAGGCCGCCGTGGTTGTCAACAAAATCATTCAGTCCTTCAAGAAACCATTTTTTGTCGACTCCCATGAAATCTTCACTTCGGCAACGATCGGCATCAGCACCTATCCTGACGATGCCATTTCAGTCGATTTGTTGATGCAATATGCAGACACGGCAATGTACCATGCCAAGCAGGAAGGCAACCGGCATTATCGTTTTTTCTCTCAGGAGCTGCGGGAATATATCGATGAACAGCTTGCCATTGAAAAAAGACTCAGGCATGCACTCAATACTAATGAACTGTCTATATTCTATCAACCAAAGGTCAACACAAAGACAGAACAGATCGTAGGGGCCGAGGCCCTGCTGCGATGGAAAAACAAGGACCTGGGCGACGTACCGCCGGGAATTTTTATTCCCATCGCTGAAAAGTACGGCCTGATTGAAGATATTGGCGCGTGGGTCCTGGAAACAGCCTGCAAAGAAGCATATCGCTGGCAGACGATCCATACGGAAGCGATACACGTGGCCGTGAACATTTCACCCCAACAATTTCGCACCCATAATTTTTTGGATGTTGTCGATACGGCATTGCGCAATAGTCATCTGTCCCCAAAACTGTTGGAAATCGAAATCACCGAAAATCTTTTGCTTCAGGATGCAACAACCCCCTTAGAGATCTTGAATACACTTCAGGAAAAAAGCATTACCCTATCTTTGGACGATTTTGGAACCGGTTATTCTTCTTTGAGCTACCTGAAACAGTTTCCGGTACAAGTGCTAAAAATTGACCGCAGCTTTATAAACGATATGATGAAGAATCAGTACAACAAGTCCCTGGTCGATGCGATTATCGCCATGGCCAAGGCACTGGGCCTGCATCTCGTTGCGGAGGGTGTGGAAACAGGGGAACAATTAGAGTTTTTACGTAAACGTGAGGTGGAAATCATTCAAGGGTTTTTGTTCAGTCCCGCTGTTCCCGCCAAAGTATTTCGAGCGTTCATCCAAAATACGCCATGGAAATGAAATGATCCATCCTAACGATTTCTTCTGCGCAGGAATTCCAGAATGCGTGCGCGTTGTTCCGGCGTCAGACGCTGCCAGCGCTGATAGCGTTGGATCAGCGCTTCTCTTTGCTCGGGTGTTAATTTTTGATATCTACGAAGCAATTGGCGTATTTGCTGTTTCCGCTTTAAGGGCAAACGGCGCCAGCGACGATACTTGTCACGCAAGGCCTTTCTTTTTTCCGGCGTCAGTTTCTGAAACTTTTTGAAGTTACCGCGAATCCGCTGCTGTTCCGCAGGCGGTAGGGATTTAAATTGCTTGACCCGCCGACGGACCAAAGCTTTTTGTTTGTCGCTCAGGGCCTCCCACCGACCAAATTGTTGGCGCAAAGCCGCTTTATCGTCTTCGCTGAGTTGCTGCCATTTGTCTATGGCGTCTTGGGAGGGAGAATCGGCGTGGGCTGCTGCAGCGACCAATAAAATAAGCGTCGCCATCAAAAGTGTGATCAGATTTTTAGTCTTGGGATTCATGGGTATCTCCCTCCATCAAAAATTCCATGTCTTGGAACAGCGCCATGTCATCGACGACCTCCATCAGCTCTAGGATATCCAACACGGCAATCAATTGTTCATCTGCCGCGCTGATTTCCGGATCTGATGAATCCTGGGCGTGGGCGGCACCCACAAAGGCGTAAATGTAAATCAAAATAAATAAAACGAATGGTTTGCCCATCAGGACCGCTCTTTCATGGCTTCAAGCGCATCCCAGTTTTCCAAAATTTCCAGATTGCGAATCAATTCGTAATCATTGAGAAATTCTATATTTTCAGCCACAAACCGATCATCGGGACTTACGCCCTGCCCCGGCCCCGCTAAAATGAACACGCCGGCCACCAGCCCGGCGGCCACGCCCGCTGCCAGAGCGGGACGCCAGGTCGGCCGTAAAAAGCGGGCCCACCCACGGGTCTCTTGCTGCTTTTCCCAACGGGCCACCTTGCGCCAAAACGAACGCTCAAAATCGGCCGAGGGTTCAATGGTTTCCATTTCATGAATGGCTTCATCCGCAGCTGCCATCTCCGCCAGCTGCTGCGCACAAACATCACAGCTCTGCAGATGCCGGCGCAGGGCCAGCGTATCGGCCTCAGAAAGCTCGCCGTCCAAAAAAGCGCTCAATAAACCTTCATTTTTACATGGATTATGCATTTTTTTCTCCAAAATAGGCGGCCAAGGCCGCTTTTAAACGCATTCTTCCCCGATGAATCAACGTCTTAACATGGCTCTCCGGCCGATGAATCTGTTTTGCAATCTCAGCATACGAAAATTCGCCCGCCACCCTGAGCAGCAGTGCAGCCCGTTGTTTTTTAGGTAGCCGATCAATGGCTCGGTGCACCAACTGTTGTTGCTCCTGCCACAGCAATTGATCATCCGGATGGATCGGCCGAAATGAATCCATCGTCGCACTGGCGTGGACCTCGTTGTCCAAGGCCTCGTCCAAAGCCTCCAGTCGGCGGCGATAAGCCGGCTTTCTCATCTCATTGAGGCACACGTTCGTGGCTATCTTATAGAGCCATGTACTGAAACGGGCCTTGGGCCGGTAGCGCTGCGCTGCTTTGTAAACCCTTAAAAAGGTTTCCTGGGCCAACTCTTCGGCAATGGCACGATGGCCGCAGAACCGGAAACAATAGTTGATCACCCGCTTTTTATATCTTTCAAACAGATCGTGGAAAGCGCGCGGGTCGCCAGCTTTGAAATTGAGCATCAATTGGGTATCCGGATCAGTTTGCATTTGACCACTTAAACCCAGATCGGGCTAAAAAGTTTCACTATCCAGCCCGTTTTAAAAATACGCTCGCAGGCCTGCCGAAAATCGCACTGCCGGATCGGGCTTTTCACCAAACAATGATTCATAATAGTCACCATGCTCAAATTGCGCCGCCTCGCAAAACAACGTGTAGCGATCACGAAAAGCATAACTGATGCCCAAGTCAACTTCCCACCCGTACCATTGGCTGTCGTCGGCAAGCGCCTTGTCCGCATACAAGTAAATTAAAGCCGCCTCAAAGGTAAGCCCCATATCGGAAACCATAGTGAGGTTGATCCCTGGTGCGATCACCCCGCCGAAATAGCCGCCGCCGTAAGTCAACCGCTCGTTGTCATTGATATCTAAAAAGTCCGGGTCAAAAAAAATCGCCGCCCGTGAATTGTAAGGCAAAATGGATACAAAGCACTCTAAATCTCCCCCCTGGAATTGATCATCGCCGCTGGCCACAAAACAAAAAAGACCCGCCGTAAACCAATCGCTCAAGTTTTTTTCTAAACTGATATCGCCAAAATACGCGTGAACATCGTTTTCAGATGTACCGGTTTGACCACCCACGGTGCGATAATCGATGGTGTATTGACCGGTTTGATAGGCGCCCACCACGGAAAGCAACGTATCGCCCACAAACAGATCGGCAGCGACACCGAAGTAGTACAAGGTCCCCTCACTTTTCAGGTCAAAAAGCACCTGGTAAATGAACGGCACCGATTCGGCGAAGGTATCATTCCGGTCGCTGTACCATATGCCGAAAAGTTCAATGCGTTCGAAATAACCGGGGTGAACACCCAACGTGAGGCCCACTATCGGTGATTTGTCCATAACCTCGGCGGCTAACAGCTCTGCGTAAGCGTCTCCCAAGTTTGCAGCGATAGATGCAGCCCAAACGTCATCCGCCAGGATGAAAGCATTGCCCAATTGAACCGATTGCAGCCCCACGTCCATGGTCACATGATGGCCTTTTAAGCTCATATAGGCGCGGATGATTTCCGCTTCAAGTTCATCGCCTTCATCCTCGGGCACAGGGTTTTGCAAAGTCACATCCGCCCCGAGATGCCCGTACAGCCCTTTGGCGACCTGGACAGATAGATTGGGGAGCACACGGACCAGGTTATAGGCCTGGTCCCGCCTGAATTCCCAGTCATCATACCGCTCCAAATCATCGCGCTGCAGGTAATTTTCTTTAACGAAATAAGACTCGCTGACGTCAATTGATAGCTCGCTGTCCGCAGCCAAAGTCACGCCGGTCAAACTGGCAAAGAGGCCCAGAAAGAGGAACAGCAATTTAAAGGCAGTTTTCAACATGGTGGATGGGCACGACACCTTAAAAGAAAATGGGTTGCTCCCCGTGGAAGGGGCGCGAGATTCTCAAGTATAAAGTCAGGAATGACAAAAGGCTGCGTTTTTTTCGAAAGGGTTTGGCTTTTAACCAGCACCAAACCCAAAAATAAAATTTAGCCATAGTTTTAGGCACTTAAAAATATAGGGCCTGCATAAAGTTTTCAAAATGTACCCTCAATGAAAAAAATTTGCAACTTTTTACACGAGCACGGGTTTACCCGCGTAAGTGCGAAATTCGAATTGCAATCCATAACAAACCATCAACCCAACGAGGAGGGAGAGGATCATGAAAAAATTTTTCTTGCAGCGCGGGCTTATCGCACTACTGGCGGTGGTCCTGCTGGCCATGCTCAGCATGGTCGGCTGCGGTGCCGGCGCCACCGACGGATCGTCCGACCAGGCCGGCGGCGAGGGTGAACTGGCCGTCAGCTTAACCGATGCCCCCGGTGAGTTTGCCACCTATGCGGTGGATGTGTTGGCACTGACATTAACCAAAGCCAATGGCGCTCAAGTGTCCACGCTGCCGCTGACCACACGCATCGATTTTGCCCAATACACCGAAATGACGGAGTTTTTAACTGCCCTGACCGTACCATCGGGTGTTTACGTCGCGGCCACCCTGACCCTGGATTACAGCGATGCCGACATTTGGGTGGAAAACGAATCGGGTGAAACCATTCAAGTCGCTGCACAAAACATTGTGGACGAAAAGGGGCTCCCCCTGACTGTTTTGGATATGACCGTCCATCTGGAAGATCGCAACCGGCTGGTGATTGCACCAGGCATCCCGGCGCATCTGTTGCTGGATTTCGATCTTAACGCCAGCCATGAGGTCAATTTGGACAACCCGCTGGTGCCGGTGGTCACCGTTGATCCCTTATTGATCGTTGATGTCAACCGCATGCCGCCGAAGCTGCATCGGGTTCGCGGGGCCCTCAACACGGTTGACGTCGACCGGAGCAGTTTCTCCCTGTTTTTACGTCCGTTTTACTGTCCGCTGTCCGGCGGCCACCACCATTACGGCGCGCGCACCATCAAGACCGACAATACAACCTTGTACGAAATCAACGGGAAGTCCTATACCGGCCTTGCGGGCTTGGAGGCCATGGCCGCATTGGATCCTCTGACCGCCGTGGTCGCCATCGGCGATCTCAAATTTCATCCATTGCGCTTTGAAGCCCGGCAAGTCTATGCCGGATCCAGCGTGCCGGGCGGGGAGATGGACGTGGTGCGGGGCAATGTGCTCAGCCGTCAGGACGATACCTTGGTGGTCAAAGGCGCCACCCTGATCCGCGGCGACAGCCGGATAGTGTTTAACGATCAAATCACGGTACAGATCGGCGAAGACACCGTGGTCACCCGCCAGCTATCCGCCGAGCCCATCGGCACCTTCGACAAAGATGATATCTCAGTGGGCCAAAAGGTGGTGGTTTTCGGCACCCTGAGCGGGGACAACGACCATCTTGTGATGGACGCCAGTACGGATCAAAGCCATGTGCGCATGCTGCTGACCACGGTGCGGGGGACCGCCACGGCCGTTGATGCCCCAGCCGATCTGCTGACGGTCGAGCTCCAAACCATAGGCCTGTATCGCGTGGAGGCTTTTGATTTTAGTGGGACCAACAGTGACCCGGACAACTATCAGGTTTATACCGGTGCACTGAATCTTTCGTTTGTCGAGACACCCTCTCCAGTGAAAGTTCGCGGCTTTGTGGAAACATTTGGTGCGGCGCCCCCTGATTTTAACGCCCAAACCCTGATCAGCGTTACCGATCTGCGGGCGCGGCTGAAAGTGCACTGGGAACCTGCCAGCGGAGCGGCTTTTGAGAACGTCTCCATGGACGGCCTGACACTCAACCTCGAGAATGCGGAACGTTTCCACCACATCTTTCGCGGATGGGTCGGCACGGATTTGACACAATTGGGCCGGGCGACATCCGTGGTACCTCAAACCGATGACCGGGGCCTGTTCCTGCTCAGATACGCTGACGGCTCGTTCCAGCTTTTTCTTGACTACGAGGGCTTTGCCGAAGCATTGATGACGGATCTGGCCGGTGGCAAGCTTGTGAAAAAAATGCATGCCACCGGCGATTTTGACGACGGCAGCGCCACCTTGACGGCCGACTATATTGACGTCAAATTCACTGCAGGTGCGGAATCCGACTAACCACGCCTTTTGGCGTAAGGCTAAAAGTTGTAGAAACAGCTACCCTTTGATGACTTGGGTATTCCCACAAAACAGAAAGGACCTGTCTCAGAAGGACAGGTCCTTTTTTTTAGGCATGTTGCCCACCGATATTCCCAAAGCGGAACGCTTTTGCAAGCTTCGGCATTGCCGGGGCGCCTTTGTCCCGATCATCCGCCAAGCAGATATTCAAATCGCAAGCATGGCGCCGCGTGCCATAATTAACGCATTTCCCAGCACCAACACCATAAAGGCGAGCCACCATAGTTTCCTGAACATTTTTGCCACCTCTTGGGAATGGGTGCATTCATTTCAAATCACACCCACCTGTTAAATCATTGCACTGCCGCATCCCCTTTGATGCGCATGATAAGAAAAAAAGCAAAAGCCATGCCTGACGCCCTCGAAAAAAGGGATCACCGGCGGATTTTAATTAATACTTAATAAACTCGGATGTTTATACAGATAAATCGCGGCGACCCACTGCATCAGCCGGCTTGAATGGACACGACAAGTGTGAACTTTACACCACAAATTCCGAAAATTGCGGCTAAAATAATCTGGATTGTTGCTTTTTTTACATAATTGAAAAAGCCGAAACACCACTATTCCGGCGCCATACAATAACCCCCCTCCTTACTGATACAAGGGATATCGCATGGCCCCTAGCGACCGCTTTGCTCTGTTGCGTCAGGAGGCTATCGTGTTTTCAGCGAATGCGATGGCGCACCTGATCGAGCAGACATGGGATAGGCCCCTTCGGATGATTATGGCCGGAAATCGAAGGCCCTCTGCGATATATGCATCCTTGGGCATACGGCCTCCTTTTTATGGGCACTGAATCAAAAATATCTAATTATTTCTTTTGCATATTAACAGCAAAGCGGTATTGGACTCAAATATGCTCCGTTTAAGGTCCACCACAAGTGCACTAGAACAACATTATAGGAACGTTTGATCATATACCGTGTAATTTTTACTAAATGTCAAATTTTTATTGGCCTGATTAGACCAATAATACGATTTCGTCGGCTAAATCAGCAAGTGCGAAGGAATTTAGATAAGTTCCCGAAAGATTTCATGTTTCCATTGACGAAAAAGGAATATCTTGACTTGAAATCGCAAATTGCGACATCAAGTTCAGGATGGGGAGGCAGGCGAAAACCACCGTTAGTGTTCACGGAACACGGAGCCTTGCAGGCTGCAAATGTATTAAATTCGAAAATTGCGAGCAAGATGAGTGTTTTTATAATTCGGGCCTTTGTGCGACTGCGTGAAATGGCCCTGAATAATGAAAAACTAGCTCGGAAAGTCGAGCAATTAGAAAACCGTATAAGTGACCATGACGGGATATTGCTGGATTTAATCGAAGAAATTAAGAAGATCATTGATACACCGAAGCCTATAAAGAAAAATGCAGTTGATTTCATAAGTCCAACTGGTGAAACAAAGAAAAAATAAAACTGGAGAAGCTAGATGGCCATGTTCGTTACAGCGTTTGTTTTCTTGTTTACATTAACATTTGGGGAACTTTAGGGTCGCCCATTTTATAGGGCTGCAAGTCATTTTAGCGTTTTTACCTTGGGGCTTCCCCTGCTGCTTTCATATTTAGCCGGAATAATTTTGATGATGCCTTTGGGAAATTGGAAGTGTGTGGTATGCAGTGCTTATAGACCAATGTTTGCGAAAATGGACAATTAGGGAAACGAGAATAGAGCCCGCATAGATTTCCCTAGTGCATTGCATCATATTATTTCCTTATTGCCAGAGGAATAGTTAGTAAAAAGATATTTAACGATGTTGCAGATAGGGATTTTTCTTAGAACGATTTGTTAAAGTGGGTTCGACGTTTGACGCTTATTAAATTCTACAATGAGTCAAACTTAGACTTGACCCATTTTCCTATAATGAATCATTGGGACGAAATACGGAGAAGGAGAAAGACATGAAAAAGAAGATTATGACGATAACGAGTGTTGTGTTGGCAACTTTGTTTATAGGGTGCGCTATGAATAAAAGCATGCATATACCTGCTGGAAAGGGGGACTTAGATGTCGTCAAATCTCAAATTGAAAGTGGTAAAGATGTTAATGCAAAAGATATAGCTGGGCAAACAGCCTTAATGTATGCGTCTGAACAGGGAAGACTAGAGGTTGTGAAATATCTGATTGAAAAAGGTGCTGATGTCAATGCAAAAGCGGGAGTGCATGGTCGCGGAACAGCACTAATATATGCTGCTATAAACAACAGAATGATTGTGATGGAATACCTGCTTGAACATGGCGCAGATATTAATGCGACTTCACCGTTTAAAGAAACAGCATTGCATTGGGCGGCTGCAAAGGGATACTCTAAGGCAGTTGAATTATTATTAAAATACAATGCGGATGCAACAATAACAAACAAAAAAGGAAAGACGGCTCTCGATATAGCAAAAGAGCTCAACCGAAAAGAAGTTGAGCATTTGTTGTCTAACGAATAAACGAATTACTTCGTGGACGTTATTGGGGTAACATTTGGGGTGTGTGGCACAGATGGTTACAAGGATAGTGAACCTATCAGTTGGGACACTAGTGATAGATAGTTTTGACAAAGAGTGGAACCAAGCCGTTTAACATCAAAGGCTTGCACGGGATTCAGTATAAAAGAATACTTGAAAATAAGAGACATTTGAAAAATTTGGTCAATGGATACAGCGTACACTTTTACCACAAGAAACGCTTGCACTCGGCACTTCACTATTGCGCTGCGCTTGAATTTGAGTGGATGACAAGCTAATATAAATGATAGTCCATTTTTTTTTGAGGAGCGCATCAGCGCAAGGACCAAGCGCCCGCTGAAACCGGCCGTTATATTAAAAAATTTAAGGTGATTATATGGTATATAAAATAATTGCTTTCTTAATAATATCTGGAATCGCAGCAATAAAAAGGCCTGTTTTTGGCGGGCTTGCAGGTATGATTGCCGCACCTGGAATTTATGTAATTTTCAATTCATTTGATCTAACTACAGTTTGTGTTTTATCTGCATTCGGTTTTGGCTTTGGCATAATGTGGGGTACCTTAGCCTGGCGCTTAATCCATGCTGAAGGGTACAACCGACAAGGCAAAAAACCCTACGTGATGCCAATGAGCAGGGCTGGGACCAATTTAAGAGGGGAAATTATCTATACAGATGAGGAAGAAAAAAATGCGAAAGAAAATAAGAGGGCTCATGAGAGGCATAACAAAACAGACCGATAACCCAGAATAAGGGTTTAGTGAGCAAGCCGGCCAGTGTACAAGCCGACCCGCCGCACCCGCAAGGATGGCAAGCAACTAAGGAAATTGCGTTGGTAATTGAGAATTATGCTTACATCGTTCCTTTCGCAAAAAGATTATCATCAAATTCAAATAAAGGCAGTTGAAGAAGGAATTCCGTATCAAACGCTAATTTCAAGTATCATTCAAAAATATTTAAATGGTTCATTATCGCCAAAGCAACAATAGGCAACAGATCCTTGGTCGGGCCACTTCTCGGCCCTTACCTGTGAACCCATGCATTGTGGCTCTATGGGATAGAAAATGAATGACGAACAAATCTATTTTCGCATTTTATTGAGAGGTCCAAAATATCCGGCAATTGTAATAAGCGCTGATGATATTTGGCCCGCATACAATTCCGAAGAGTTAGTGACAGCTTGCTATTATTCTTTACCAACCAAAAACTCTACCAAAGTTTCAGTGGTCGACGCGACCGGTGAAGAATTTGTGTATATGCCAGATAAAACAGCGCTTATGCCTGGGATAGCAAGGAAAAGGTGGACTAAGAAAAAAATTATCGATCTGTTTAACAATAGTGATGCAGCCAAAGAAGGAAATATACAGTATCCATTGAAGTCGCTTTCAAATAAGAGGCTGGACATTATCATTACTGAAATATGTGGTTTGCTCAGCCACAACGGCATTGAGTAGGACGCTCCTTACGTCGCAGCTCTAATTCCGGCTGTTACACTTTCAGGGAAACCAATGAACATTTTAATTACTGGTGCAGCAGGAAACCTTGGTAGCCTTCTATCAAAACACATTAAGGATAATGAGAAGGATCTTAATCTTATTCTTATGCAGCACCAAAAAAAGGTTCCGAGTGATTTTAAAGAAGGCCCCAGAATCACAGTCAGAAGTGCAGACCTTTCAAAACCTGAAACATTGTATGACTGTTTGGATGGTGCAGACACAATAGTTCATTTCGCAGGTGTGCTGTTTAAGGCAAACCCAGAAAAGTTCCTTTGAATTTAAAACCAAAAGTCCATTAACCAGAGACTTTATAGATATAGGACGGGTATCTTATTATGGAGATACTTCTCGATTTAGGTCAGAATTGTTACCTTTGTTGAAATATTCCAATATCTATGAAGGTGTAAATGAAATGACAGTGTAATCGGGTGGCCGGTGGGTTTTATCCCCCCAGCCCCCACACCACCC
>JBNLFN010000102.1:0-9782 GCA_050305555.1 Desulfobacteraceae bacterium
CATGCATGTAATCCACCAGGGCCGAACTTTGATCCATTGTGAAAGAGACCCCATGGCCGTTGATGGTGGCAGGCCAAAGATCATCAATCAACATCGCCGTGTCGGCACCTGCCGGGGCCGGTCTTGAAGATTCTTGTCCGCTCACACCTATGGGTTGCGGCCAACCGGGCAATGTCCGTGTACGGCTCAAACAGGGGTCTTCGGCATAGCCTGGCGTATCAAAGACACCATTTCCGTCCATATCGAACCGCTTGATGGTGCCGTCGAGCCCGAAAGAGAGGGCCAGGGTTGTCAAATGCTGATGCGAAACATCGCCGCATCCGGAGGCAAATACAGTATCCTCCACATCCGGCCTGAGATCATGATCATAATAATATGCCGCCACATCGGCTAAAGTGTCACTAAATCCATCGGCATAGGGAGCGCCCATGGCGCCATCCGCATTGCCCACCCCGGAAAAGCGGCCATTCCAGAAACCATCACTCACCACTAAAGCCATATACTGTTGACACGCTCCTTCGGGAGATGTTGGGCTGAATGGCTCACTAAAACCGGCCGATCTCTCTCCGTGAAAATAGCGCCCCACCCTATCCACGGCGTTTTGCAAGGGGGTCAGTCCTTCGCTTTGCATGTTATACAGGGCTCTCAGCAATTCGGGCGAGGCATCTTGGAGGTCTTCGCCTCCTATGACGCCAACGGGTCGCATCCCGACGCGAGGCTGTCCATTGACGGCACAAAGTCCGACGCGGACCTGTTTCAATTCCTTGAGGGTGAACGCCACCACCGCTTTCAGGGTCAGCAATCGGCGCCGATAATAGCTGTACCAGTTGGCAAAGTTCTGCAATGTTTCGATATCGCTTTGAAACCCGGCAAAACGATCCTCGGCATTGATCCTGGCCGGGCGCAGCATATGCTTTTCCGTATCATCGACGACCAGTTCCAGTTCATTGTCTTCGACCAGATCATCCCCATCATCCATAAAACGGTAGTAGCGACGTCGGTCTCTTCCGGAAAGGCCGCTGACATCCAGAATACCGTCATTGTCATCATCCAACCAGGTCACCAAGTAAATGATTTCACCTGGATCCCGAATCCCATTGTGATTGGTATCGCCATGCGTAAAATAATGGGCGTTGGATATGCGAAGCGTAGTCACCCCGGATCGGATGGAAAAAAAAGGAGCGCAAAGATCGATCCGGGAATGACCTGATACCGTGCGCATGGGATTCGACCATGGCCGGTTCAGGTCCGCGGGACCAAAAGCGTAACGCTCAGTGGCCGGCCACGGTCGATATTTCTTATTGGGATCGAAGTAGAGCCGGTTATATCCCGCCCATTGACTGCGCCACAACCGGCGCTGCAAAGGTGAAAGGCTGTGACCGGCCCCATAGCGATGGTCAAGGGCGGGGTGATAGTCGGTCTCTGGAAATAGATACATGCGTTCCTGAAACAGACCTTCGCGTTCCGGGGTCATGAACTCCCAGTCCATGCTGCCGGAGTTATCCAATACCATCATTAGATTTGCCGGTGGGCTATGCACTGAAGTCTCCAGCGGCGTTTCACTTATGGTAATGGCCGATAACACGACAGGACATGCCCCAATGCCGATGCAGACGACAATCAGAGGGGTTGAAAAAATCGTAAATATTCTGTCACTGATGAATCGGCAAAATAAATTCGCATGAGATTTAATATTGCTCATCTTTTCCAATCAGAGACCTCATCTTGGCGTATCATGCGCAGACGACACCTTTTCGACGGCTATCAATATCGCATATAATATCCAATCTGCACCACATTATCGGTGTTGTGCTTGGTGCAGAGGCCATATATGCGATTGATATAGAGCCGGCTGCCGGTTGCGATCAAGGATCCGCCACCGGCAACGCGCGATTCAGCAGCCGCCAAAAAAGCATGGGCATCCAAGGGGCTTTGCAGGGCATTGGCGTGCTGGGGATCATCTGTGTGCCAATTTCCAGGCAAGCGAAAATCGAGGTGACTCTGTTCAACTTCAGTTGCGCTGTGGTGCCAAATGAAGTGGCATTCTGCCAGATCAACTGCCGGACTATTGAGCATCCGCTGAAGGCCTTCCATGGCCGCAGCTTCGGCCAAATAAAAACTTTCGCGCAGATCACGATGATTGCCGGCAATGGCCATATCCACTGCAGTGGTATTAATCGCCAGCATGCCCAATAGCGTTAAGGATGCGATCACCAGCAGAACCACCAACAGGATGGACCCTGATGAATGGCCCAAGGATATGAATCGCATTAAACACCTCTTTAATTTTAAAGCTTAGTGACTGGCACTAGGGTCATTGTCCTTTTGCTTTAAGATATTCATAGCGCATGCTTTTCACTACACCGCCCCGCCCGGGCCGATGGATCGTAACCGATATCCGCTTGGTGTTTGGAGAAGGAAAATCATCGCATACTTCCCATTCCATAGTCCCACCAAAGGTTGAATTGACAAAAGGGCCATGGTCCGGGTTTTCCGGCTCGTAAATACCGTCGGTATCGGAAAGCAGGCTGTGGCTGTATGGCATTGCCAGAATCTGCTCAATCTGCATGCCGATTGCAACTGCATCCAAGGTAGTTCGACGTGCTTGACCGCCTAATGCCAAACTGGCGGACTGCATGGATGCCATCCCGACAAGTCCGATGCTCAACACCAGTGTGGCAATCATTACTTCCACCAAACTGAAACCACCCGTCCGGCAAAGCTGTGGCTTGGACATCCCCTTCCTTTCTGTCCCATCGTTACAAATTGCGGCATTCAATGATGGTCTCCACGATACGCCTAAGATGATTATCTTCTACCGGGGCCAAGACACGATCTCCCACCGTGTGGTGCTGATCATCCACATATCCGTCGACCGGCCGTTCACTCACTGCCAGCAGCCATATCCGCACCGCCTTGATGCAATCCAGTTGAATCCGGGGATTTAGTGGTGCACCGTCATTCGCATTGATGATACCGTCGCCATTGATGTCATCCAGAGCCGTAATACGGCCATCGTTATCGGCATCAATATGACTATCGAGCTGGTTGTCGTTGTCGCTATCCACCGCCCAGATTAGATGCGGGCCGCTGTTCCATGTGTCATGCTCACCGTTGCCATCCGCATCCACCGCATAGGCAAGACCGATGGCCTGGATGTGCCCGGCCACCGGTCTTCGCCCGCTGCCGTTATCATAGCTCAAATAGATCGCATCGCTTACCGGCGATTTTTGTATTCTAAAATTTGGATGTTCATCGTTTCTTGCGTGCGATCCGCCTTCAAGTATGCCATCCTCATTACGATCGAAAGTAAAAAAAAGAGCCGGTTGACCTTGGGAATTGACAACACCGGATTTCACCAAATCATATCGTCGCACATCCACGATGCCGAAGTTGCCACTCTCTTGCGGGTCGTATCCTGCCATGTGAATTTGCTGCTCCAGTACAACCAGGGCACCGGTAAGATCCTGTTGGACCGACATTGCGATTTGTTGTCGGCGGTAGTGGCGCTGGTAGACCGTACTAGCTGAATAGGCAGAACCCAAAACCACCATGGCCACCGCTAAGGCAATCATCAACTCCACCAATGTAAAACCGTGTTGAATGGATCGCATCGAATAGATGGCAAAAGGCCTATGCATGTTCATGTTTCAAGCTATCTCCAAGTGTTGCCATCCCAGCGGTGGACCAGGATGCCCCCTGGCGGCATGATGCGCACACGATAAATTCGGGTGCGCTTCTCGTCGGCTAAATAAATATTCTTGGGAACTATGGTGGTCGACATACCCCGGCGATTAAAAGCCACTTTTCTCGTCATGGCGATGCCGTCGGGTCCTTCGGGTAGAAAATGGACGCCACCTTTATAGGTTTTGAGATCGGATATTTGCCGACTAACGGCATTGCTATACTGGTTGGTAGCGGGAAGATTAAATTCTATAGCGCACGCCTGTCTCTCTTTGATGGCCTGGAGCCGAGCGCGCTGCAAATCCGCACGCAATTGATTGACCGCATGACCGGCACCTTGCTGGCGCATGCTCAATAACAGGGCGGGTACAGCTATGATCACCGTTGTCGCAATGGCGGTCACAACCATTGTTTCCAAGAGAGTAAAACCTAAAGATCGCTTTTGCATCATTGCCCCTTCGCTACAGGCAGGCTATAGTTCGACGTGGATCAGCATACTTCACGGACATCAATCTCTCCGTGAGTAACTTTTAAAAAATTTAATGTAAGTCTCTATCACCCGGCTTATGGATAAAAGCCCGTGGTGTAAGGAAGGTCGTGCATTGGTACCGAAGCGCCATGTTTATGGCGCTTTTATAGATCGGTTATGTCTTGGGTAACGATCTATTCAGGTGGCAGCAAATAGCGATAAAAGAGTTAGCGTACAGTTTGAATGGATTTGTCTTCATAGACAGATTTTCGAAAGTTGTCAAGATTAATTTTTGTGATCGCGCTTTAATAAAGTTCATCCTGCACACGCCCAATCGCCCGAACATGATAATCGATGATTTCCTGCCGGCCGGCTGTTGTCATTAACAGGTTGCGGCACTCTTCTTCATTGTCCATGAAAAAGTTTTCGGTGAGTATGGCGGGCATGGCTGTTTTTTTCAAAACATAAAATGCCCGCTCTTTGTCCAGGTCGCCATCGGAGTAGTCCGCGCGCAACCTGCGATCCGGAAAGACCGCTTGGAACTCTTCGCCAAAGATCGTGGCGATGGCGTCGCTCTTGGTGGCGCCCGGGGAGGAGTATACTTCAAACCCTTTGCCGCCGCCGGCGTTGGCATGCACGCTGACAAAGAAGCTTTGGCCGGGATCGTAGCCGTTGGCGCGCTTGACGCGTGTTTTTAGGGTAATGTCTTTAATTTCGGGAGTGATAACCACGTAAGGGATTTTTTGAAAGGTCAGGGCCTGAATCACGCCAT
Organism: Desulfobacteraceae bacterium; assembly: GCA_050305555.1. Classification (GTDB taxonomy): domain Bacteria; phylum Desulfobacterota; class Desulfobacteria; order Desulfobacterales; family Desulfosarcinaceae; genus JARRKU01. Next base: position 4,926 of record JBNLFN010000102.1, read on the forward strand.
TGACGATGGCGCGGTTAAACTCGCCTTCAAACAATTGGCTGCCGTCGTCCCAAACCGGTGAGCGCTTGCCCGGGGTTTGATATTCACCATTGCTGAGGCCGCCGTGGCCATTGTCCAACAGAACGACCATAATCTTCTCCTTTGGATAGGCGTTCCTAGATCAGCCCTATTTTAAGGCTGCTTACCGACCCCCTAAGGGTGCAAAAAGCTTGAGCCGGGATATAGGGGGTTTCACGATTAGTGGGCTTGGGGGTTGGAAAGCAGCGTGCGCAACACATCTTCTTTACCGACAATGCCCACTAGGTGAGTGTTATCCAGCACCGGCAGCGTGTGGAAACCGCTGTCCACCATCAGGGCCGCAATGGTATCGATACCTGTATCCGGATTAACGGTGACCGGCTCGGCGGTCATGGCTTCGGCCACCGTCAAGGCGGCAATCTTGCGGGCCTCTTTTTCCATCTGCTTGGTGGACCCTATTGATACGAAGCTGTCCAGCAGGGTTAATAGCGAGGGTATCGGCATTTTTTTTTGCTGGGCCACCAAATCACTTTGGCATAAAATGCCGACCAATCGCCCCTGTTCATCCACAACCGGCGCACCGTTGATGTGATTGTCGAGCAACAATCTGGCGGCCGATGCAAAATCCATATCCGGCGTAAGGGTAATCAGTTGGCGGGTCATGATCTGTTGAGCCGTGATCATCGCATGCTCCCTTTTTTGGGGTGACGGGACAACACTCTTTTCTATTTATCCAACGACGCACGGCCCAGCGTCAAGCCTGATCATTAAAATAGTGGGACCTGACCTATAGGGGCACAGACCGCACGGGTTACCCAAATTTACAGCGTCACTCTGGAGAGACGTTCAATGGCTTGTTTGATGTTTTCATTGGCAGCCTGTTCTATGGCCACACGTTTGTTATAATTTTTGCCCTCGGCTGCAATGCCATTGCCAGTTGTTTTGATGGCCTCTTGCCAGAGCACCTCGCCGGTATCGGCTTTGGCTAAGGTCCAGGCCACCTCAACAGTTACGTCGCCTTTGACGAAAAAGGGCTGAGAAATATTGAAAATAAATGCCGTCAGTTGGAAGTCAGCCCCGTCCGTTCCTGCAACACTGGAAAACACGCCGGATTTTTCAACGGCTGTTTTAAGTGCGGTTAAAAAATCTGAATTGGGTATCTGATAAAGCCCCATGGAGTGCGTCTCACGCCCCCCTTCGACCTGGAGCATGACGCTTCCATCATGACTTTCAGATAGGGTAATCTGCTCAGGTATCAACCCCTCAACTTTGACAACGTGTCTGGGAGGACCACAAGAAATGGTCATAAACATGCTGGCCAGAATGCATGCAAAAATTATCTGTTTTATGTGGCACTGCCTATTTTTATGCATCATGAATTCACTCCTTATCCACATCAGTAATGTAATTCAATCTTGGGATAGTTTGGCGTGTTCGGTTTAAAGCTTTCCTCCTGGAGAGGCTTGGCTATGATGCTGAGTCTCATCCGCTGCTGAAGGGTTGAAAATGGGGGTTAAAATTTCCTGGGCCATCAATGCGGGTGATTTACGGGCCAAGGAGGTTCGAACCGACTCGCCCATGGCATAAGGAAAGCTTGTATCTGGATTTCTGATAAAGATTTTCAACATCAACAAATAGGTGCCCATGTCCCAGAACCATTGATATTCATAGGTCACCAAGGCATCAAGCGTGTCAGGCATTTTATCGGCGGTACCAGTGGATGCCTGAAAACCCATGTCGGTGAGAGCTTGCGCCACCACTTTGTTCAGTCCACCGGTGTCATTTTCTTCAATAATAACATAAAATGTTTTGAGTGGGGAAAAATCAGGGTTGCCTACGCGTTGCGAATAAACATGCATGGGTATGCAACCGGTCACCAGAAATAGCAGGGTCATCACTGCAGCTAGCGTACACAGCAACTTTCGTTTCATAGCAGCACCTTTGCTGTTAGAGATTGTCGACTACAACATGATATAATTCAAATTAAAAAGGGACGATCAGAATCGTGCGTGTCGCGTTAAATACCTTCCAGCAGATTAGCATCGATTTATATTTAATTAAAAAAATCCACGGCATTTTTGAACATCTGTATGCCGGGCGTAAGTTTGGCCGGGGGATCGGCCATACCACGTTTGATGCGCTCTTTTTGCAACGGCCAATTCGGGTGATTGGTCCAGTGGTTGAATGCCTCCGGATGGGGCATCAGGCCAAAAACACGGCCGCTGGGGTCGCAAATGCCGGCGATGTCCCTGAGGGAACCATTGGGATTTTCCGGAAAAGCGCCTTGGGCAGGCTGACCATCGGCAAGCGCGTATTGAACGGCCACCTGGTTGTTGTCGATCAACTTCTGAAGTGTCTCATCGGAAGCCACAAACTTGCCTTCGCCGTGACGGATGGGCAGCTCCAGGTGTGCCAAACCTTTGGTAAAGACGCACGGACTTTGGGCATGGGTATTTAAATGGACCCATTGGTCGCGAAAATTGCCGCAATCGTTATAGGTCAGGGCCACCGAACGCCGGGTGTAATCGCCATCGATACCCGGCAGCAGGCCCAAGTTGACCAGGCATTGGAAACCATTGCAAATACCGATCACCAGGTTGCCCCGGGCCACAAAGTCGAGCAGCTTGTCGCCGATATTGGTCTTCATGCGAACGGCCTGAACGACGCCGGCACCATGGTCGTCACCCCAGCTAAAGCCACCGATAAAGGCCATGATCTGAAACTTTTCCAAAGCAACCGTCCCGTCGATCAGGGCGTTGATGTGCACGCGCTGAGCTCGGGCGCCGGCCAGCTCAAAAGCATATGCGGTTTCATTGTCGCAATTGAGACCATATCCGGTCAATACGAGGGCATTGATTGAGCTCATATCAGCTTTCCAAAGGGTTGTTGCCAGGCGGTTTTAAGCGCGGGCACGGTTAAATCCAAAAGTGTGTGGCCATCCAGACCCTTTATGGTCAGGTTGGGTTGGGCCATCACTTGCCCCACGCATGCCACGGGCATGTTCGTAAACAAGGCTTCAAAGTCATTCCGGTGTTTGGGATCGATGGTCACAATGAAGCGCCCGGCCGATTCCGAGAACAACAGCTGATCGTCGCGCGTAACGTCAGTGGCCGGTACGGCTGATAGATCCACCGAAAGGCCCAGTTCGCCAGCCATGGCTTTCATGGCCAGATGGACGCCTAACCCGCCGCGGTAGATGCCATGGGCAGAGGCCACCCACTGCCTTTGGATGGCTTGGGCCAAAGCCCGATAAAGGGGCAAAAAGGTTTCGGTGTGCACCTGGGGCACGTTGCAACCGACCAGATCAAACATGTCGTAGTACTCTGAAGCGCCTAACTCATTACGGGTAGCGCCCAGCACATAAACCAGGTCGCCGGCTATTTTCGCATCCAAAGTGACGCTGCGGTTAACATCGGTCATCACGCTGGTGGCTGAAAATTGCAGGCTCTCCAGGGCCGAAACTTTTTGCGTTTGGCCATAGCGGCCCGGCAGGTGGCCGTCCACATACATGCTGTCTTTACCCGATAGCAGCGGGATGCCGTAAGCCAGACACACATCCCGCAGGGCACGACATGAGCGCACCAGTTGGGCGGCCTTGAATTGACCATCGGGGTTGGTGACCGCATCATATTGGATACTGGGCCAACAAAAATTATCCACACCCCCGATGTGCTCAGGATCACCACCCACGGCAATGAGCCGGCGCACGGCCTCGTCCATGGTGCAGGTGGTCATGTGATAGGCATCGATACGGGAGTAAAACGGCAACAAGGCTTGGGAAAAGACCAGACCGCGTTGGCTCTCCAATACCGGTCGCAGCACAGCAGCATCGCTGACCACATCGCGCCCTTTTCCCACCAAGGGCTTGATCACACTACTGCCCTGGACCTCATGGTCGTACTGGCGGCAAATCCATGCCTTGGAGCAGATGTTGGGCCGCGAGAGCATGTCGAGCAGCACCTGGTCGTAGGCTTTGGGCCGGCCCAGGACCGGTTCAACCAAGCCACGTACCTGGGGATCGCGCCAGACGGCATCGAACTCCCACTGGGGGAATCCGGCGGTCAACAGATCCAAATCAATGTAGGCGCAGGTCTGGCCATTGTAAGTGATGTGCAGCTTGCCGGTGTCGGTGTAGCGCCCGATAACGGTGGCTTCAACCGCGTGTTTTTCAGCCAGCTTAAAAAAGCGATCCTGGTGAACAGGATCAATAACCACGGTCATGCGCTCCTGGGACTCGGAGATCCAAATCTCCCACTGGTCCAGGCCGGCATACTTGAGGGGTACTTTTTCCAGCTCGATCTCACAGCCGTTGGAAAATCGGGCGCTTTCGCCCACTGAGGAAGAGAGTCCGCCACCGCCGTTGTCGGTGATGAAACGAATCAAGCCTTCGTCGCGAACTTCCAGCAAGAAGTCGTGCATCTTCTTCTGGGTATATGGATCGCCGATCTGGACATGTCCTGCGGGTGTGTCGGCCGAATAGGTTTCCGATGAGGCCGTTACGCCATGGATGCCGTCTTTGCCCACCCGACCGCCGCACATGATGGCCAAATCACCTGGTTTGATGGTCTTTTGTTCAGCCGGCCGGCCGGCCACCGTTGTCGGCATGATGCCCAAAGCAGTAACGTAAACCAGGCACTTGCCCATGTATCCGGGATCAAACAAGACCTGGCCGTAGGGTGTCGGAATGCCGCTTTTGTTGCCGCCGTCGCGGACCCCTTCAATGATGCCGTCAAGCAGCCGCCGGGGATGCAGTTTGGGTTTCAGATCCCCCTGGTAGTCCCGCGGCCCCACACAATAGCCATAGCTGCCCATAATGAGCTTGGAGCCCAGGCCGGTGCC
>JBNLFN010000103.1:0-38779 GCA_050305555.1 Desulfobacteraceae bacterium
ATACACCTAATAAACCTGCGAATCTAAAACACCATACAAATGTTCTTAACTTACGCTGTTCTGATTCAATGTTGGCAGCTGCAACCTCAACCTGTTTTAATAACTTCAACTCTCTTTGTTGATTCATTTTAATCCTCAAACATAACATTATAGATTAAGTGGATATCCACATTTTATTACCCTTTATGAGTGTTAGTGGACCTTAAAAGATGTTTAATTTATGTACAATCTACTGTTATTATAGTCAAATGCTAAAATAATCGATTGATATTCAACCAATGATGGACAATTTTGCAATGGTTTTGGTAAATACCCGTGAAATCGGCAGAATCGATCTGTCTTAAAATCCATGTTTTTGGAAAATAATCAAATAGCTTTCCAACTTGCCTTTTCTAAATTCGGATTCTGCCCTTGATCGATCTAACGCTATTAATTCTACAATTTGTTAAAATTATCAAGCTAAGGCGGATTTCCACATAAGTTTGGGGAGTTGTTATTACATGTCAATTGAAGATTATAATAACTACCTGCAATTAAAAAGATTTGTATCGGAAAACCATATTCCTTTCTACACAATATGGGTCAATCGGTTTTTGCATTTTTGTAAAATCGATTTTGGCCAGGTTGGTGATGAAAAATTGGTTGAAAAATTTCTGGTACACATTGGAAAAACTCACCCCCAATGGCAGGTCGACCAATCAAAGCCTCTGCCCAAGAGCCCCCACTGGAATGCGCAATGGGTTACTGCTGCTCAGATGATGAAAAAAATGCTGTGGCTTAAACAGCTATCTTACCGAACCGAGCAAAGCTACATGTCGTGGAAATTAATAAGTTAAGGGCGTCACGCGTCTCACGCAGATTTGCGTAAAGCATGAGGTTACATTTCCAACCCCTCTTTTTTAAATCGCTCCGACAATCTTTGTTGTATTATTTGCCCCAAAGATTGACCCCAAATTTGGCCGGCTATCATACCTTCTTGAGTCATTTTTGGCATCACTGAAATTGCTTTTTTCCCCAGCGGAGTTTTATAGAATTGAATTAGCCCCTTTGTTTCTTCCAAAGTTAAATATTTATGGTAGATCGGATACATGTAGGGCAGGAGTGAATTCTTAACTACAAGTTCTTCATGAATCAATGCCTTTACTTCTTCTTCGATAATAGTAAAAGCTTTAGGATCAACATCGGGTTTTGCTTTTTTTAGTCCCTGCGTTATCTGTTGCGTAAATGCATTAGAAAAAATTTCACCTAGTTCGTATGCACCAGTAACTTCCAACAGTTCCTTAATTGCAGTTTTTTTCTCAAAATTCAGTTCGTCGCAATACCCTGATGTTGGTCCTAATAAATAAGCCAAAGTAACAGCAATCATAATAAATCTCATATTTCCTCCATCAAATATATCGAACGGCTCTACGGCGAACCGAGTCCGCCGAAGCAGAAGGTTATCTGAATTTTTGCCCTTCAATTACCCGGGCTCCACATTCCTCACAAAATCTTGCAGCAGGAAGCACGGGGTGACGGCTAAGACATCTTCGGATTTCATCATGTTCTTCGATGTGAATTGCAGAATATAAAGTCGCCATAGCCATACAATTCAAAGCCATCCTGTGACCAGAAAATCCTCGGAAGACGACAGAAGGAGTGCCCTCGGGATTTGTCGATGAACCTTCTCCGGTTAAAATGGTTAGTTGGTCGATAATTGTCTGTTATTTATCTGATTATGGTTAACCACGTCGAATATACAATAAAGTTTTGAACCATATTCGCTTTTTCTTGTTATAAGACCGTATTCGGCAGGAATCATTTATTCATACATCATATATTCAATGAAAAATCAAATGGTTTTGAGGCGGGTTCCCTCTATCTTTTCAGACCAGCAATTGGGCGACAGCTGTCGATCCGGCCGGCAGAACCTTCTGACCTTCAGCGATGGCCACCACCGCCTGTGCTTCAGCCATGGACCGCAAACGGCTTTTGCTGGTCAAGGCATTGAAAACCGGCAAGTCCGAACTCTTTTCGAGGGTGCCGTAAATGAACTGGGTCCAGTCGGCAAACCGTCCGGACAGTTGTGATGCCAGACGCACATTGATAGTGGGTAATCCGCATTGATGATGACCGGCCAGTTTAAGCAAACCCGGCAATGCGATTTGCAAAAACCCCATCAGGTTCGACGGCGGCCCGCCGGGCAGGATGAAAACCGGTTTATCCTGCAACGCGCCGAATCCAACGGCCTTGCCCGGACCGATGCGAATTCTGTGAAATACCTGCCGCCAGCCCAGGCGTTCAAGAACCTGGGCCACCAGGTCCCGGTCTCCGGTCCAGGCGCCGCCGCTGGTGATGACGGCGTCCGCCTCTGCGGCATACTGTTTCAGCGTGTCGAAGATCTGCCTAGCCTCGTCTTTGACCACCGTTAAATGCGTTCGCATGCCGAATCGGAGGCACCAGGCACCCAGGGTTATGATATTGCTGGCATACAGCTTGCCCTCCGGCAGAGGTTGTCCGGGAGCAACTACTTCATCACCGGTGGCGATGATGGCCACATAGGGGTTGCGAACCACAGGCAGACGGCTGTGTCCGGCGGCGGCCAACAGACCTGCCAGGCCGGGTGTCACGAGGTGCCCTTTGCGGGCCACGGCCTGATCCAATGCCACGTCACTGCTTTTGGGCAAAATATTACGCCCTGGTCCGGCATCTCTGGTAAATGTAATGATATCATCGTTGGCTGTCACATACTCTTCGGCCACCACGGCATCCGCCCCCGGCGGTATCTTGGCGCCGGTCAGAACCCGCACAGTGGTATCCGGCGACAAATTCACGTCCTGCTGCCCACCGGCCGCCATGTAACCGGCCAGCCTGAGACGTACCGGATTCTTTTTGGAAGCACCATCCACCTGCCGGGAAATGACCGCATAGCCGTCTTTGAGGGAAGCATGAATGGAGGGCGAATCGACCTTGGCGTATACATCGGCGGCCAGGGTGCGATTCAACCCGTCCAAAAGCGACACATCTTCTGCCGCCAGCGGGTTGATGCACGCAAGGGTCATTTGCAGGGCTTCACTCAGCCCAAGAGGTAAAGTTCTGATCATCATGGCCTTTCATTGTTTGCCGGATGCGCATTGTGGATACGAGTATGTCTTGCATTTCAGGTTTTAAGCTTGTAATGGTTTGCATCGACTTTTAATTTATATATACTTGTTTTGGACTTGCAGCGCTACTGTTTTTAGAGCGGCTGCGAATCGTGAGTCTTTACTGCCTATTGAGCAAGGTTGCGGCCAAAAAGTCGGACCGACAACACAGCAGAGAATTACTTCGGGGAAAAACCTGAATTGAAACCCTTAAAGATCATGGTGCTGTCTGCAGTGCTTTTGATTGCCGCTTGTGGAGGGGGTAGCAGTGACCGCGGCGATGCGGACAATAACGGCGGCGCCGGCCGCTGGCAACCCCAATTATCCGATACCTGGCAATGGCAACTGACAGGAACGGTCAATACCAGCTATGATGTAGATGTGTACGATATTGACTTGTTTGATAACACGGCAAGTGTCATTCAACAGCTTCAAAATGAGGGTCGCCGTGTCATCTGCTACTTTTCAGCGGGCAGTTACGAAGATTGGCGGCCCGACCAGGGCGATTTCGATGCTGCGGATTTGGGGGAGACCTTAGATGGCTGGCCCGGCGAACGCTGGCTGGATATCCGTTCCGCCCGAGTCCGCCAAATCATGCAGGCCCGACTTGATCTTGCGGTGCAAAAAGGGTGCGACGGTGTGGAACCGGATAATGTCGACGGTTATACCAACAACACCGGTTTTGCGCTGACCGCCGCTGACCAACTGGACTACAACCGCTTTCTGGCCCGGCAGGCCCATAGCCGCAATCTGGCCATCGCCCTTAAAAATGATGTGGATCAGGTGGATGTGCTGGTCGATTTTTTTGATCTGGCTGTGAATGAACAATGCCATCAATACAATGAGTGCGACACCTTGACGCCTTTTATCAATGCCGGCAAGCCGGTATTCAATGCCGAATATGCCAGCGCCTATGTCAACAATCCGGCGACCCGCCAAAACCTTTGTGACACAGCCCAGGGTCAACATTTCCATACCCTGGTGCTGCCGCTGGACCTGGACGACAGCTTTCGCTACAGTTGCAATTGACCCTATCCAAAAGAACGATGCATCCAGCATATCCATGCATTCGGTATGGGGTTGGGCTTTGAGACGTCGCTGCGCCAAATGAATAGCCCTCTCTCCTTTCGAAGAGAGGGCTACCAGAGGAACCCCTGCAAAGGAGACAGCAGGCGGCAACAAAACGCAAGTCTTGTCTAATTTTCTTTTCCTGTTGGTGGAAGCAACCTCCGTTCAAATCCAATCTTTATTCGGGGGCAAGTAGCGCACTCTCATTTTCAAAGAATATTCTATGCCTGAAGAAGGGCTACCCATCCTATCATATATTGTCGGTGAACGGAGGTTATCAACCACCCCTAAATTATTTGTTTTTATGCCATTACCGACATAGGCCCGGCAATGTTCTCTTGCGTGCCGATCTCATTTTGCCGGTTGGGCCAAGCTGAATCAATTCATCCGGAGTGTGGGTGGAGGCGGCCCCCCAGCCGCCCCCACCAATCGCGCTACCCTCTAGCGCATTCACCCGAATGGCTGCATTCATGCAGCCTGCTGGATTTATAAATTATTTATGATTTGCTTCTTTTCGTTACCCTCGTTGGGGTTCTTTTGGACCCCTTTTTGGAAAAGCTTCAAGAAGATGCGGTATATTTCCCGACATTTCTATTAGCCGCTTCGCATTTCTCTTTCTTGCTGTCTGAAAGTGTTTGAACTTTCTGCAATGCTTGACGCGCAAAATGGGGGTTGTCCTCCAAGCGAAACTCTTGGACGGCTGATCCCAATGCATCCTCAAAGGCAGCCCTGCCCACGGGAGTACGCATCAGCACCGTGGTCCAGTTTTCGGGGGCACCGACGCCGCCAAAGGAGAGATCGGCAAATTCCGCAGTGTAATCTTGACAATATTTACAGGCGGTGCGTCGTATAAAGTGCAGTTGTTCCACGGGGATGCGGACCGTATCGCCACTTTTGAGTTGTATTTGCAGTTCCTCACGCAAGTTGATGTGCGTTGCATTTTCCCATTTAAAACCACCCATCTTCTCGAGTTTGAGCCGCTTGGATTCGGAAAAATCAAATTGGCCGGCGCAAAATAGACCCAATACGATCTGCACGGTTTCCACCGGCAAAACTTCTAAAACCTGCATTTTTCGCATGGCTTTGATTTGGCAGGGCACCCCCACAAAGGCGATGCGCCGCAAGCCTGAAGCTGCCAGCGATTTGAAAGCCTGAACGGACGCTGAAAAAGTAGTGTAGCGATCACCGGACACCGCCATTTTGCGGCGGGTATTAAAAAAGCTTCCTGCCGCCTCAACGATTTGCTGGTGCGTGCAGGCCAGGTAAGGTTGATGCTGAAACAGACCTACGCGCTGGGTAACAATTGCGCCATCAATGCACCCGGTATCGAGCCAACGCAATAAAAGCGCTGTAACCACGCCCCCGTCTGTGCCGCGGTCACGGATGGTGCCGTCCGTTGCATGGGCCACACTTACATCCATTACCCTGCCCATGGGCGCGCTCCATCCGATCAATTGACGTGTTTGGGCCTCCAATTGATGGCGGGCGGGGCAAATCATATGGCAAATGCCGCATTTGATACACTTTTTTGGGTCGGCATAAACCGGACGCCCTGCTGTGTCCATGCATAGGGCACCATTGTTGACTGCGGTGCAAAACGATACGCACGCACCACACCTGCTGCACAGCCCCGTTTTTTGAACCTCTTTAATAAGGTTGGTAAACGTATTGGCCTTGCCTTTGGCGTCTTTTAATGGATCGGGAACGCGTTCATGCATATGAGACTTTCATACCAACGCGATTATGGGGTTCCTGATTCGCAGGCAATTCATCATCCATTCCATTGGAAGGTAAATCACAGCTACCGCAAGAGCCATGCCACGGAGTGCATAATCAGTTTAATAGACACAAATTCAGATAGATACATAAAGATTGCATCGATAGGGTCGCTGAGGCGGGTTGGGGAAATATTTGCCCAAATATAGCACCAGATAAAGATATCCTGCTGTAACTACAGGTTAAACAATGGAATGGGGCGGATTGTTCCTGAATTGGGGAATATATTACCCAAAATTATGAAGTGAGGTTATAGCGCCGCATTTTATTGAACAACGTCTTGCGGTCCACATTGAGCGCTTCGGCTGTTTTTTGGCGGTGCCATTGATGCTGATTTAAGGTGGTTAGAATAAGCAGCTTTTCGTACTTGGACACCATGGTATTCAGATCGTTGGAGCCCGGCTCGATCTCCTCGAACGACTCCTCGGCTGCCGCCCCAACCCGCTCGTCTGTGGCAACAGACAGATCGATTTTTTTCTGGTTACAATACCGGATGATCACATTTTGAAGTTCGCGCACATTGCCCGGCCAATGGTAGTGAAGAAGTTTTTCCATCAGTTTTTTGGTCAAAGGCGGTACATCACGCTTGCCGGCATACAGGCCCATAAAGTGATCGATGAGCAACGGCAAATCCTCTTTGCGCTCTCGCAGGGGCGGCAGGTGAATGGGCAGAATATGAATGCGGTAAAAAAAATCCTCGCGCATCACCCCCTGTTTGACCAATTCTTTTAAATCTCGATTGGTTGCGCTGATAATGCGCACGTCCGAACTTTTGGCTTGGTTGCTGCCTACAGGGGTGTAACCGCCGCCTTCGATGACCCGCAGCAGCTTCACCTGCATATGGATGCTGATTTCCCCGACTTCATCTAAAAACAACGTGCCGCTATTGCCAAACTCAAGGTAACCCGGTTTATCGCTATTGGCGCCGGAGAAGGCGCCTTTTTTATAGCCGAAAAATTCGCTTTCAACCAGGTTTTCAGGAATGGCGCCACAGTGGACCGGCACAAACCGGCTATTGCGCCGTTCGCTCATGTCATGGATGGCAAAGGACACCAGCTCTTTACCCGTCCCCGGCTCACCAAAGATCACTACCGTGGCGTCCGAGGCCGCCGCATTGAGTATCTGTTCATAAACTTCTTGCATGGCTTTGCTTTGGCCGACAATATTGCCGAAAGTCGTGCGCTCTTTGATTTGGGTACGCAGAAAGATATTTTCCTGCATCAGATTGATTTCGCTCTCCCGCAAAGCCTGCTCCGCATTTTTGCGGTCATTGATATCCGTGACCATGGCCAACAAAGAGACCGAGCCATCCACGTGCTGAATCGGAGCGTTCATGCTGAAGTACCAGTGGTGGTCCCTGGGATTGATCACCTCAAAACGCACCTTTTGACCCGCCTGGACCTGGTCCATGACACAGAACGGACACGGTGTTTTACGCCCGTGAATGGCCGCGTAACAGCGTTGGCCCACACCCTGGATCCCGATTTTTTGAAGCAGATGCTCATTGGCATAGTTGAGTTGATAATCCAGATCGCTGACATAGATCTGCCCTTCAAAGGCATCCAAGATAGCGGACAGTTGCGCACTCTGCTCCTTGATCTTGACTTCTGCTTTTTTAATATGGGTGATGTCCACCATCGAGCCGATGCACTCGCCGGTGCTGGGGATCACATCAAGCTTGAGCAAGACATTTTTGATATTGCCTTCAGCGTCTGTCACATTGCAGGCCAGCTCTTTGGGGCCTTTGCCAACCCCGCAGCGATCAGCTTTGTATTCAATCCAGTTTTGGCGGTCAGGAGCTGAAAACAAGCTGGAAAGGGTTCGGCGACCCTCCACCTGGGTTTTGGGTAACCCGGTGAGCCGCTCGAACCCTGAATTGACCATGGTGATGATCTTATTGGGCGCCATTACAAATGTAGCCGTACCGGTGTTTTCAAAAACAACCCGATAACGGTCCTGACTTTTTTCTAAAGAGCGCTGGATGCCCCTTTGGTCTTTAAGGCTCTCCTGGTAGCTTTTGAGCTTAGCCCTGAGAACTTCGATGTCCGGTCCGTCATGGGGGATCATGTGATCGTTCATGGCGCCAAAACCTTTTGATAACAAGGCATTCGCAGCAGTGAGGAAAGCGGGTGGAATTAACAAGCTGGAATCAAACTGACCCCGCATTTACCCAAGGCCACGATGGAATGTAATCCAATGTTGATCAAACCAAATTTATAATATCTCAAAAAAAATCTATTGGTGCAACTGTTGCAGGTAGGTATCGATCTGATCCTTGGGATAGACACCTTGTTCGGTGATCAGGTAATCCACCATTTTGAGATCCATGACATCGTGGGAATAGGTGATCAACTCATAAGCGTCGGCATCTCTGGCCATGGTGACGGATTCGCTGTGGATGCGCTGGTCGTGGGACGGGCCGTGGGCAAACTTTAGGGTATTGGCAAACAAGTAGATCGGAATTTTATGGTAGTGGCACAAACTGGCAACATTGGTGGTGCCCACGGGGGCCACAACCTTCTGATCGGCGGTGACGGACAGTGCCGCACAAAACATTTTATCGGCTTTTTCAATAAAGTGAGTCAGCGCATACTCGGGTACGGCTTGGTAGGGGACTGCCGATTCTCGCAATGGATTGACGATGCGTTTGGTAGTGTTCATTTCCTGTTGCAGGACAATGACATTGAGATCTTTTTCCATCACCTCATGGGCCAGTGTGATAATACGAATCACATTGAGATTGATGGTATGCACCACAATGGTGTCGCCCTTGTCCACGCAGGTCAGGCCCAGTTCAATGATCTTGCCGCTTTTGGCCTGAAGGGTGTCGTATTTGGCTTGCAGCACCGCCAGGGCCTTTTCCTGAACGCTCGCGCAATCGCCGCCAAAAAAAGGGCGCATCTCCGATTCAAACTCTTCGAGCAGATGAATCAAAGGGATAATCTTGGGATGGGTGGCCTTGATGGCCTCGGTAAGGCCCAAATATTGTTCCTTCAATTGCGCCGCCGTGCAGTTGAGCTCGCTAATGGCGTCCATAAAAGCCCGCAATGCCAATAATGTGGCGCGGGATGATCCGGCCACGCTCTCATGTTCGCGCATCAGCCGATTTAATATGTCGCGGTCTGCGTTCATCATAATGAAATCCATAAATAGAGCATCAAATACGCCGAAGCGATCACCAGGGTCAGCAAGGTGATCGCCGCACTAAAGCGCATGAATTCAAAAAATGTGATGTTTTGGTTGACCCGTTTGGCCATACCGACGGAAACGATGTTGGCGGAAGCGCCGATCATGGTCAGATTGCCGCCCAGACAAGCCCCCAGGGAGAGGGCCCACCACAAAATATTGTTGGGTATGGGGTTGGCCTGCATCATGAGTTGCACGATGGGGATCATGGTGATGGTAAATGGTATATTGTCCAAAAAACCCGAGACGATGCCCGACACCCACAGCACCATCAACACCGCCACGTAGGGGTTATCGCCCACCCGCATGAAGATGTTCTGGGCGATCCACTCGATCACGCCATACTCTTCCAGCACCCCCACCAGAATGAACAAACCGGCAAAAAAGAGCAGGGTGCTCCACTCGATCTCTTCGAGCATGTGCTCCACATCCACCTTGGTAATCACAAACAGAACCATGGCCATAAAAATGGCCACTACCCCGGGTGATATTTTGGTGATGGTTTGGGTGACAAACAGAAAAATAGCCAGGCAGAGACAGCCCACACTCTTGGCCAAGAAAACCCGATCGATCTTTACATCCAAATAGTTAATTCTAATTTTCTCAAGTAACAATTGAACTGAAAACAGCTTGGTCAGGTTGGTATCGATGGGTTTGAGCTTGGACCGGTTGACCAGCCACATAAAACCAATGGCCGCCAAAAAGCAGAAAATCACCGGCACGGTTAAATTGAGGATAAACTGGTTGAAAGTCAGACCGACCTTGGAGCCGATAATTATGTTGGGCGGATCGCCGATCAAGGTGGCCGTACCGCCGATATTGGAGATCACGGCCTGGCTGATCACATAGAGTTTGGGGTCCAGGCCCATGCCGGCGGTCAGCTCGATGATGATGGGAATAATGATCAACACCGTGGTGACGTTGTCTAAAAAGGCCGACATGACTGCCGTAACCACTGAAAACAGAATCAAAATCTTTAAAGGGCTGCCTTTGGTAATTTCGGCGATCTTCACCGAAATCATGGTAAAAAATCCGGATTTACGCAAAATGGCAACGATGGTCATCATGCCCAGCAGCAGCATTATGGTCTCAAAATCGATGAACTCAACAGCCTGGTGCTCACTGACCACATGCAGTATCAAAAGCACCATCACCCCTAACAAGGCGGCGACAGCTTTATTGACCAGCTCAAATGTAATGGCAATATAAACCACCAGAAAAACAATGATGGGAATCAGGGCCCCGTGCATATTTGTTTCGCCTTCTGCACCCAAAGTCAGGTGCCGGTAAAATGTACTGGATCGAAAATATCAAGGGAGTCTCTATATAAGGTATAAATTGGTGCGTCAATTGGAACCTGAACGATTAGGCGATATTTTTTTGCCGGCCACGCGCGATGCGCTGTGTGAGCATGCAAATTCAGTTGTCTTTTCAAGAAGGATTTGTGTAAGCTGACATTGGAACCCAAACAGGATGCTTTTGGATGCGCCCTTCACGACAAGAAAGATTGAAACGCTTTTATGCCCAGTTTTCCGGGGATGATCAGGTCTTGATTCCTATCAACGCCGATCCCGATGCCATTGCCAGTGCAATGGCAATCAAGCGTCTGTTGTGGCGAAAAACGGCCGGTATCACGCTCTCCAATGTTAATGAAATCAAAAGACCGGACAACTTGGCCATGATCCGTCTGCTGGGAACCCACCTGGTGCCTTATCGGCGGATCGATTTGGCTGCCTACTCCGTCGTGGTCATGGTGGACTCCCAGCCTGACCACCATGAGGATCTGGTGCGGCTGACGCCGCGGGTGATCATCGACCATCACCCGCTGAGCAGCACTATCAAGGCCGCCTATACCGATATTCGACCCAGCTACGGCGCCACCGCCAGCATTTTAATTGAATACCTGCGCACCGCAAAAATCAAGCCCTCTTCCAAACTGGCCACCGGTCTCTATCTGGCCATTAAAACCGATACCAGTAATTTTGAGCGCAAAACCCGGCTTGAAGATCTCAACGCATTTCAATATGTCTATCGTTTCATCAACTCCGCACTGGCCAACCGCATCGAGCGGGCTGAAATGCGCCTCGATTTTTTGCCCTATTTTAAACGCGCCATTGATGAGCGGCATATCCGCAAGGGCCATGTCACCGTACACCTGGGCCAAGTCATTCACCCCGATGTGTGTGTGCTGATTGCAGATTTTTTCATGAATGTCGATTCGGTCAATTGGAGCATTGTCTCGGGCTTGCACCAACGCAAACTGGTGGTCATTTTTCGCAACGATGGCATCCGCAAAAATGCAGGCATCGTGGCAAACAAAAGCTTTGGCGACATTGGCTCGGCCGGGGGGCACAAAAGCGCCGCCCGGGCCGAGGTGCCTGTGGAAAACATCACAGACAAAGTGGATCTGCACGCCGGCAAGGAGATGATCCGATGGATCAACCAACGCATTCAAAAGCAGGCGGTCAAACCCAACAAACGTTCTAAAGGCAAATGACGCGTGTCATGACCACCCGAGCCACCATATTGGGGTCGGGGACCTGTGTGCCCCGGCTTGATCGCAGTGCATGTGCTGTTTTAATTGAGACCGGCAAGGCCAAAATTTTATTGGATTTGGGACCCGGCACCATGCGCCGCATGCTGGAGTATGGCACCCGCATCTTCGAACTTTCACATATCTTTTTGAGCCATTTTCACCCCGATCACACGGCCGAGCTCGCCCCTTTGATCTTTGCCACCAAATACCCCGACAACAACCGGCGCCAATCACCGCTCACCCTGTTGGGCGGCACAGGTTTGAAATCCTTTTACACCGGGCTGCAAGCCGCCTATGGGGAATGGATCGTCCTGCCGGCAGAACAGATGTCCTTGATTGAACTGGATGTCGTTTCAGGCCAATCCTTTGAATTTGAGGACTTTGCCATGACCGTTAGACCGGTGGCGCACCGACCGGAGAGTTTGGGTATCCGCATCGAGGGCCGGGACGGGGTCGTGGTCGTCTATTCCGGCGATACGGATCTTTGCGACACCTTGGCCGGTTTGGCCCACCAGGCCGATCTCTTTATCTGCGAGTCGGCCATGCCCGATGGCGCCAAAGTACCCGGTCACCTGACTCCCGGTGCCGCCGCACGCATCGCGGATGAGGCCATGGCAAAATGTCTGGTCCTCACCCACCTCTACCCGCCGTGTGACGACGTGGATATTGTCAAACAGGCCCGCAACGCGTATAAGGGGCCTATTATGGTCGCCGAAGATTTGATGTCCTTTAGCTTTTAACCGCTGGGCTTATCTTCAAACCTGTCGATGCAACGACAAAACCCTGTAATTCAGTATGTAATGTAATGAGATATTATCCTGCTTATTTGGACCTTAAAAATCGCACCTGCCTGGTAGTGGGCGGCGGCCGGGTGGGAACCCGCAAGGTCGGCACCCTCATTAAATGCGGCGCAAAAGTGACGGTGGTCAGCCCTGATGTGACGGATGAGTTGACCCGTTTGGCTGAAGCGGGTCAAATTGAACTTCAGCGGCGTGCCTATCGGCGCAGTGATTTATCGGGCGCTTTTTTGGTTATCGGTGCAACCAACGACCCCACCTTGAACAGGCGCATTTACCAGGATGCTGAGGCCGTGCAGCGCCTGTGCAACATCGCCGATCAACCCAAATTGTGCAATTTCGTACTGCCCGCCATCGTCAATCAAGGTGATTTGAGTATCGCCATCTCGACAACCGGTAAAAGCCCCGCTTTTGCCAAGCACCTGCGCCGTCAGCTACAAGGGCAATTCGGCCCGGAGTACGCCACCTTTTTGACACTCATGGGGGCCATCCGGGAACAACTGCTGGCGGGAGAACATGCCCCGGAGGCCCACAAGCCGTTGTTTGAGCAGCTCATCAACGACGGCATGCTGGAGATGCTCCAAAACAACGATATACCGGCCATCGACACGCTGCTAACCCGTGTATTGGGACCGGGTTACAGCTATGCGGCGCTAATGGAAAAGTTCTAAGGAAAACACAATGCAGATACTTTTTTTTCTGGTTATCCTAAGCTATTTGCTCAGTTCCATCGGCTATTGGACCTTCTTATTTTTCCAGCGCGATGGGATGCAAAAAATCGCCATGGTATTGCTGCTGATCGGCTTTGGCTGCCATAGCGCCGTGCTCACGTGGTCCATTGTGGCCAGGGGCCATATGCCGGTCAACAATTTGCATGAAACCTTATCAATGGTGGCTTGGAGTCTGGTTGCGGTCTATCTGTTGTTGCATCTGAAATTGCAGGTCAAGATTTTGGGGGTCTACGTGACCCCCTTGGCTGCCTTTGTGATGTTGGCGGCCAGTCAATTTCCAGGCCACCTGCTCCAACCCCCAAACCTGCTCAAAGGGTTCTGGCCGGCGGCCCATATCGTCACCATTTTTGTGGGAGAAGCGGCCTTTGCTTTGGCGTGCGGGTTGGGCATCCTCTATCTGCTTCAGGAGCGCAGTATTAAAACCAAAACCCGTGGCTTTATTTTTAAACGACTGCCCTCACTGGAGTTGCTTGACAGCACCGGCTATGCCTGTATCGCTACGGGTTTCACCATGCTGACCATCGGTTTGATTACCGGCATGGTGTTTGCCAAAAGCGTATGGGGCCGCTTCTGGAGCTGGGACCCCAAGGAGGTGTGGTCGGCCATTACATGGATTTTTTACGCCGCCCTGCTGCATGAACGGCTGACCGTCGGCTGGCGCGGCCGACGCGCAGCGATTATGGCCATCGTTGGATTTGGCGTGATCATCTTCACATTCCTCGGTGTTAATTTTTTATTAACCGGTCATCATGGCCAATTTACCCGCTGATAGGTTAGGGCGCACCATGAAAGCCATCATCCTCATTGGACTGAATCACAAAACAGCTCCCGTTCACATTCGCGAATGCTTGGCCTTTTCCGACGAAGAGACCCATGCGGCTCTGTCCCGACTGCGCAAATACCCAGACATCGAAGAGGCGATGCTCTTTTCAACCTGCAACCGGGTGGAGCTGCTATTGGCCGCCAAAGCCGCCGCGCCGGCCATAGAAGTGGCCAAGGTGTTTTTGGCCGACTTTAAACAGTTGCCTTTGAATGACTTTGACGATTCCCTTTATCTGCACAACGGCGACGACGCCATTCGCCATGTTTTTCGAGTGGCGGCCAGTCTGGATTCGATGGTGGTGGGCGAACCCCAAATCCTGGGCCAGATCAAAGCCGCCTATCGCGCGGCCACCCAGGCAAAGAGCTCGGGCGTGGTGCTTAATCGCCTGTTACACCGCACCTTTTTTGTCGCCAAACGGATCCGCTCTGAAACCGGCATTGGCGACAACGCCGTTTCCATCAGTTATGCAGCGGTTGAATTGGGCCGGAAAATATTCAACCAACTGGAGGGCAAGCGGGTACTGCTCATCGGTGCGGGTGAGATGGCCGAGCTCGCCGTCGAACACCTCATTCGGCAGCATATCGGCGCCATCTTTGTGGCCAACCGAACGTTTGAACGTGGTGTGGCTCTGGCCGATGCTTTCAGCGGTACCGCCATTCGGTTTGAAGAGATTCCCGAGTATCTGAGTCAAGTCGACATCATTATCAGCTCCACCGGTGCCCAGCAATACGTCATTGATCGAGACCAGGTCAAATCGGTGATGCGGCGCCGGCGCAATCGACCGATCTTTTTCATCGATATCGCGGTACCGCGCGACATTGATCCGCAAATCAACACATTAAACAACACATATGTTTATGACATCGATGATCTGAAAGGGGTCATTGATGAAAATATTGAAGATCGCAACAAAGAAGCGATCAAAGCAGAACGTATCATCGACGAAGCGGTGATTCATTTTAATAGGTGGCTGGACGGTTTAGGTGTCGTCCCGACCATCAAGGCATTGCGCACCAAAATTAAAACCCTGGCCGACGAAGAGGTTCAAAAAACAATGCATCAGCTTAACCACCTGTCCGCCAAAGATCGCAAAGCCATAACCAGAATGATTGACGCCTTGACCAACAAAATCTTGCATCATCCCACCGATTATCTTAAAAGCAACGGCTGCCAGGGTGAGCGCGCCGAATCGCTGGATATCGCTCGAAAACTATTTAATATAGATGAATAATAAACCCTATTTTATGTTTTAGGAGGAGGATTTTGAAAAAAATAGCATTCTTATTTCCCGGGCAAGGTTCCCAAAAAGTAGGCATGGGACAAGACCTTTTCCAGGAGTTTGATATGGCCAAAGATATTTTTAATGTTGCCGATGAGATCACAGGGCTGCCCATCACCCGGCTCTGTTTTGAGGGTCCCATGCAAGAGCTGACCCAAACCATCAATCTCCAACCAGCAGTCACAGCGGTCAATTTGGCTTTTTTAGCGGCTATCCAAAATGAGAAGATCCAACCCACGGTTTGTGCCGGTCATAGCTTGGGTGAGTATGGCGCCCTGTGTGCAGCCGGTGTCGTGTCAGTGCAAGATTGCCTTAAACTGGTGTTCAAACGCGGCCAACTGATGCACCGTGAGGCCTCACAGTGTACCGGCGCCATGAGCGCCATTGTGGGCCTCAACATCGACCAGGTCACCGACATCGTCAAACAAATGTCCGGGAGCGGAGTGGTGGCCGTGGCCAACCACAACAGCGCCGAACAGATCGTCATCACCGGTGCACCGGACGCTGTTACCGCTGCAGGGGAACTGGCCATCGAACAAGGGGCCCGTGCCATCGCCCTGAAAGTGAGCGGCGCCTGGCATAGCCCCTTGATTCAAGGTGCAGAGGCCGAGTTTACAACCTTTTTGGACGGTATCGACTTTAATGCACCTGAGCATGCCGTGGTCCACAATGTCACTGCTGGCGTTGAAAGGGATCCTGCTCAAATTAAAACCCTCATGGCACGGCAGCTGTGCAGCCCGGTGCGCTGGTATGACTCAGTGATGAAAATGGCTGAAGATCAGATAGATGTGTTTGTAGAGATTGGACCGGGCCGGGTGCTGACCGGTTTGCTGCGCAAAATTCTTCCCAAAGACACATCGGTATTGGCCTACAACGTTTACGACCTGAAAACACTCGACAAATTTATCCAGGCAGAAGGATAATCTTTATGGATAGTCCAACTACTCTTCGGGCTCGACCCACACAATATGCTCCTTGTTAATAAACAATGTTTTGCCGTCAACATCACCATAGTTGGCGTTAACCAGCACCACGAAAGGCCCCTGTTGCAAGTTGAACAGCTCGGAAACGCGCTGATTGGGTGACACATTCACCTTTCCTTGAACCGTACCGCCATCGCTTGTCCTAATGGTTACCATGCGGTAATCCGTCTCATAGTCTTTTTGTGTATTTTGCATGCCTGCTCCTTTCCCTCTCAAAAAATGGTATGCTGTTTTCCCGATGCAGTCTACACCCTGAAAAGCCGCGACGGGGGTAAAAATAAAATCAGTATTCGAATGCACAAGTATCATTTGAGTCAAGTATCTTTGATTTTAGCCGAAAATAGATACAATGCCCGAATGGGATCAATTTTAGAATGATCCGCCTTTTACGATTATCATAGATTCGAAATAGGGGGCAAATACATTTTATGGATCAAATTCAAAAGGTTCAAGAATAATCTGGTGCATCAACACTGTTTCCCAAGGATCTTACATCAAAGGGATACTTGTCAGCGAATTAATTTTGCTTTACAATAACAAATCTGGTGTGGTAGCAAGGTTATTTTCATATTTGATGTGACAATTCCTGTCCAGAGAGGGTTGCTTATGAAAAAGAAAGACCTCAAAGCTTTTGAAGAGCTGCTGAACAATCACCTCCAGGACCTGCTGAGTCAAGCCGATGACACCGTATCGGATATGACCGAGCAGAAGGAGAACTTTCCGGACCCCACCGATCGGGCCACCTTGGAGTCTGATCGCAATTTTATGCTGCGCATCAGGGACCGTGAGCACAAGCTCATTAAAAAGATAAAAAAGGCACTCGAACGCATTGAAAACGGCACTTTCGGTATTTGCGAATCCTGCGGTGAAGAGATCTCAGCACCACGACTCAAGGCACGCCCGGTAACGACTCAATGTATCGATTGCAAAACAAAAGAGGAGGCCTTCGAGAAAGCCCTTGGACTATAGACGTCAGGGGGGAATCGATCTCCACATCCACTCCACCGCATCGGACGGCACCTATTCGCCGTCAGAGATATTTGCAATCGCGACCCGTCAGGGTTTAGAAGCCATCTCCATCACTGATCACGACACGACTGAAGGATCGCGGATTGCGTTGACCTGCCGACCCTCATCAGGCCCGTCCTTCATCACCGGTGTTGAAATCAGTGCCCAAGCACCGGAGCAAAGCAACATCAGCGGCAGTCTACACATTTTGGGTTACGGCATTGACCCGAATGATGTCCCCCTGGTCCAAGCCCTTGACCAACTTAGACAAGCGCGCGACACCCGCACCCATCAAATTGTCCAGCGCCTCAACCAAATCGGCATTGCCCTAACCGTTGCGCAAGTTATGGACGAAGTAGGACAAGCCACTGCCGGTCGACCGCATGTAGCGCGTGCACTGATCAAGGCCGGTGTGGTCAAAAATGTAAATGAAGCGTTTGATCGGTTCATCGGTAACGATGCGCCTGCATTTGTGGGCAAAAAACGGCTGCCCTGTGATCTCGTGTTTAAATTGATCCAATCTGCCGGTGGCATCCCGGTGCTGGCCCATCCCTATTTGGTCAAGTGCAGTCCGGACGACGCATTGGAGGATTTGATCGAACCCTTATGCAAGATGGGTCTCTTGGGAATTGAGGTTTATTACCCCGACCATGATGCGGCGGCTGTGGCGCATTATTTGAGCCTGGCCCGGAAGTTCAATTTATTGGTCACTGGCGGTTCCGATTTTCATGGTCAACTCATTCCAGACATCATGATGGGACGGGGAAGAGGCAACCTGTTTATTCCCTACACTGTTTTTGAAAATTTACGCTCACATCAATCCCATGCAAAATGCTAACGAATACGGAGCCTCACATGGATTATCATTCCCTTCAAACCGCTCTGGGTTACCATTTCGACAATTTGGCTTTGCTTGAAGAAGCCCTGCGCCACAGCTCGTTTGTGAACGAGCAGAATCATCCGGAGCTGCGCGACAATGAACGTTTTGAGTTTCTGGGTGATGCCGTACTCAATCTGATCATCGGCCATTTGATGATGCAAGCCTATCCGGATATGCGCGAAGGCGATCTATCGCGTATCCGAGCCAATATGGTCAACGAAACCCAATTGGCCCAAATCGCGCGTACGATTGATTTGGGACCCTGGTTGAAACTGGGCAAAGGAGAGATCCTAAGCCAGGGACACGAAAAAAATTCGATCCTGGCCAACGCCTTGGAAGCGGTCATTGCCGCCATCTATTTAGATAGCGGATTTGATACCGTCATGGCCGTCATTCAAAGCCATTTCCAACATTTGGTTGCAGAAGCTACGCAAATCAACGTCGGCATTGATCACAAAAGCCGCCTGCAGGAAAAGGTGCAAAGCGCCCTCAAAGCCACCCCGGAATACAGCGTAATTGCCGAGACCGGGCCCGACCACGACAAAACCTTTCGTGTGCGGATGCAGGCGGGCCCATTCAAAGCTGAAGGGGAGGGCAAAAGCAAGAAGCTGGCAGAACAAGAGGCCGCCCGCAAAGGCCTTGATCTGATTGAAGCCAAAGACCCTTAGAGACAATCCCCGGCCATGCTTTCAGTACAAGCGTCTAAACCCTTTATTGCCCCTGTTTTTATCCCCCATGCCGGGTGTTCGCACCGCTGCATCTTTTGCGACCAGACCCGGACGACAGGTCAGCGTCGAGCCCTTCCTTCAAAAGGTGAGGTGGAGGCTGCCATCCGCCGGTTTTTAAGCTATCGCAAGGATCCCGGCCAATGGACCGAAATCTCATTTTATGGGGGGAATTTTTTAGGGCTGCCGAATGCACAAATCATAGAATATCTCGAAATTGCAAATGGCTACATCACACAAAACCTGGCGGATGGCATCCGTTTTTCCACCCGGCCAGACACCATCAATCCAAATAGCCTGGCGCGCATCAACGCCTATCCCATTAGCACCATCGAACTGGGCGTTCAATCAATGAACGATTCGGTTTTGGCTAAATCCCGGCGCGGCCACAGCGCCGAGGCTACCCGTGCGGCCATGGCCTTGTTGAAACAAGCACATTGGCGCATCGGCCTGCAGATGATGGTGGGGCTTCCGGGGGATACAACCAATCAAGCGCTTGAAAGCGGACGTCAAATCGCATCCCTGCGGCCGGATTTTGTACGCATCTATCCCTGTCTGGTTTTGGAAGGAAGCCCTTTGGCGCACTGGTATGCCCAGGGAAAGTATGCCCCCCTGAGCATACCAGCGGCAGTGGAACAGGTGAAGGCGCTATATGCGCTTTTTACCCAAGCCCATATCCCGGTGATTCGTATGGGACTGCAACCGACCGATCAACTCAATGCCCAATCCGGTATTGTGGCCGGTCCTTTTCACCCCGCGTTCGGCGAACTGGTGCACAGCGCCCTTTGGTTGTCAGCGCTGCAAAAAAGGGTGGCCCAGCTGGATTTAAAAGCTAAATCGCTTGAAATTCGAATGCACCGCAGCCTGGCTTCACGCATCAACGGCCACAAGCGCGCCAACATCCATACGCTCCAATCCCAATTTCATCTGAAACACATCAAGACGCTGACCGACAATACGCTGCCTCAAAACTGCGCCATGGTAAATGACCAGCCACTGGCGGTAATTTAAGCCCATAGGTTCTTGTTGCTCTTTTGGGTTGAAACGCTACGGTTTCCAAAATATTTTCCTCACAGATGGACGGGATTATCTATGCCAAGATTGTATCTCTACGATATTGCCTTCAGGATCCCTGAAATAAACGAATTTCAATCTCCCCACACCTTCTATCCGCTTCTCGGTAATCTTTCCCAATTCAGTGGCGCCATTATTCATCGCATCGGCAAATACTTTTTCAACATCATCCACTTCAAAGGCGATGTGGGTAAACCCCACATGGTTGGCCATTACCGGTTCGTTTTCCTGTAGACTGCGATAAGAAAATATTTCCAAAGTCGGCCCATTTTCCCCATGCCCCGGCAATAGCAGATGAACCCCTACCAATTGGGCATTCGACAGACCCGTAGCCCGATCCAGCCAAGCACCGGAAAGCTCCCGTTGCGGCGGTTTGAGGGTGCAATGAAAGACACGCATATAAAAATCGGACAGCGTTTTCCAATTTCGTGCCGCAATATTGGTGTGTGCGTATTTCATGGTTTGTCCCTGTCATCATTTTTCAGGTCTAAGGCCCAATACACCACGCCGGGCAGGGGATTCGTATAGTAAGGCGCTGTTCTTCGAAAGCCAAGTGCCTCGTAAAGGCGCATGGCTGCCTTAAGTCTGCCGAGGGTATCGAGCCGCATCACCGAATAGCCGAATTTGTGTGCGACACGTATAATTTCAAGCGCGAGCTGTCGGCCCAACCCCGATCCCCTGGCCTCGGGTCTGACATAGAGTCGCTTCATTTCGCACACCCCGTCGGCCATTTCACGAACAGCCACACAGCCCATCGCCTTATCCTCGTGGATGCCGATCAAAAGCGCGCCCGTAGGCGGTGTGTATTTACCGGGCAAGTCGGCGAGTTCCTTTTCAAAACCTTGAAAACACAAATCCACGTCAAGGAATGCTTCGTATTCCCGAAAAAGGTCGCGCACGGTTTCGATTTCAGCCGGCGTTTCGGCGGGTTTGATTTTCATGTATTTCGATAACAAAGTATATACGGATGGGGTTGATTCCCTTCTCCGCCTAATCAACCGGTGGCTTGGGTATGGGCAAACCACATGCAAGCGAGGGATCCCGATAAGCGGATTCAAACTTGGTTGTCTTGTGAAGCTGTTCACAGGTGAGGTTTTTGACCCCCCGCAAATCCGCTGAGCCAAAATGTGCACCCTGCAAATTTGTATTTCCTAAATCGGCGCCGCGCAATTTGGCTTTGTAAAATTTCGCATAGGTTAAGCTCGCTGAACAAAAATGAGCACTTTGAAGATCAGCCCGTCTAAACCTGGCATTGGATAAATTAGCCCATACAAACCTTGCACCTTGCAAATTTGAATCACTAAATGTCGTCCAGCTCAGGTTGACGCCGCTCAACTCGGCACCGCTGAGGTCCATCCCCTGCAAGTTGGCTCCCGCCAAAAGGGCAACACGCGCGTTTTCGGCCTCTTTTTCCTCATCGCCCAGAGGGTTGATCCTCCCGAGCAACCTGGCGGTGCCAAGAAAATGAAGTACATGATTTCGGCGATTGGCATCCAGCCGACGCAATGCAAGAACCGTTCGAGTTTGGGCCAGATTCTGGACAGCTGAGCCCTCTTTGGAATCACGCAATCCTTCATGAAGCAGCAAGCTGGACATGCTATCAAGATAAGCCTCAAGTGTTGCTTCCTGCGCCCGCTGCTGCTCGATCTCCAACGCGGATTGCGCCTGGGCTTTTTTGAACCAAATTGTCCCGGCTGCCAACACCATCGGAATAATAATTAAATTGAACCAGTCCCAGAGCGTCTTTTTGCCCCCGCTTGATGAAGCGGGCAGCCCTGTCCAACTCCATTCAAATAAATAACCACCGATAGAAAGAACAACAAGACCCAAAACAAGCAATATGACAATCAGTCCGATGCGTTCATTCATACACTGAGAAATACGTTTCTCCGGCATTGAGGTCTTTCCATTATAGGTTGACGGAAACAGGATCCGGACGATTCTGCACCATATTTTATTTTGATGCTGCAGCTTTGGTGATGCCGGCCAGAGCATTTTTCACTTTTTCGATGACTTCGGTACAGCCGTCGATCTGATGCCTTTTAACTAAATAACCGGGATCATTATAAGATACCCAGACCAAACCGTTTTCATCTTGCCAGATGACCGCTTTTTGGGGCAAATCAATAGCAACCAGCCGCTCACATTGCATAAGGGGGCTTCCCACTTTTGGATTGCCGAATATAATCAGCTCTGTATATCCCAATTTGATGCCAACTTTGGCAGCGGCTTTCGAATGATGGATTCGATTGAATATTGTCATGCCCTTGTCTTTCAAAATGCTCACCATACGGTCTGCTGTTTCTTTTGCATTATAGAAACTTTGAATCGTAATGACACCATCTGATGCTGCGGCAGGAACTGTAAGGCACAAGGCTAACAAAGCGGTGAGAATTATTTTTTTCATCTTATCCTCCTTCTCTTAACTTCATATTTCTTCAAGCAACTGATAATACACCTTAAGCATTTGAATGGATTCCATTGTCATTTGAAAAAAGATCCAACTCAGAACAAGAATGCCGATGGTGAGTCCAATTTTCCATGCCCATGTCGTGTGCGGGCGCCACCAAATCAGAGGCAATGCCAACGGCCCCACACAAGCGATCGCAATAACAATAAAGGACTTTTTGAAATACCATTGCATTTTTTCACTGGCATGGGGAGCTTCGATGCCAGCATCCAAAAATTCGCCGCAGTGTTTACACTTTATCGCGTCATCTTGAATATCTTCAGCACAAAAAGGGCACTTTTTCATGATCATTCCTCAGTTCATTCAAGGCGTTGAAGCTTTTTACCATCTTTTTTATGCAACTGTGGGGTCTATAACGGCCTACTATATACCTTCATTTCGAAACTACAAACCTGTCTTTTCGCTAATCATATAACCGACCGTATTTTAATACTTTTTCTGTAGATCGGGTGTATTGAGCCCAATCTTGGTTGTGGCTTGGCTATTCTCATGAATTTTAGCGCCATTGTTCAACACACGGCAAAGGGATATTTGAATGGCTTGCATAATTAACTGCCCGTATCCTTTACGTTGTGCGAATGGCTTAACAGCTAAATAATTTATCCAGCCCCGATGGCCTTCGTAGCCACCCATGACCGTAGCCATAATCCCATTTTCGTTATAGCCCACAAGAAACAGATCGCGATCTGCTTGAAGTTTTCTTTGTATATCTTTGAATGGGTCGTTCTGAGGTGCAACCAAGCCGCATGCTTTCCACAACGAAACAACTTCATTTTCATCTTTTTCGTTGTATTCCCGTATCTTCATTTTACCTGTGAACGCCTTGATCTCCGTCGGTGTGCAACCCAGCCGGAAGCAAAAATCTATCAATTGAATGGGTTTACCGGTTTCTAAGGATTAATTTTTGATAAGGATTTTCTTGTTCCTATAACGATAACAATATCCCCCTTATGAAGTGTGTCATTTGCCTTGGGTATATATTGAAAAGACGACTCATTATGCTTCCGAACCGCAATAATCTGGCAACCGATCGTATTGGTTAAATCAATCTCACGCAGTGTTTTTTGGGCCAATCTTTCGATGGTGATCTCCCGAATAATCATTTCCGAATCGAAAGGGAACCGTTGAATTAATCCTGGGATATCAATCCGGTCTGCCAATTGATTTGCCGCCATGTGCTCCGGAATGAATACTTCATCCGCGCCGACTTTGCGCAAGAGCTTGGCATGATCTTCGTTGATTGCCTTTACCCAGATATTGGGCACGCTCAGCTCCTTCAGATACATAGTCGTCATGGCACTGGTGGATATGGAGTCACCTACGCTCACAAGTACATGCGTGATTTCAGATAGGCCAATTTGCTCAAGCGCCTGTTTTTGAGAAATATCGGCCTCATACACTTGAGAAAAAACTTTCTGCGCTCTCTGAATATTAACATGATTTGAATCAATACCAATGACCTGATGGTTAAGCGAAAGAAGGGAGACGCCAAATTCATACCCGAATTTGCCTAGACCGATAACACAGATTTGCGGTTTGGTAATCATACAAAATTCTCCGTATCAACCAATCATTAAATTTTCTTCCGGAAGGTTATACAACTGAACTTCTTGAACACTCTGTAATGCATTAATCAATACAAAAGGACCAAGGCGACCCATAAACATCAAAATTATCACTATCCATTTGCCTGGAACAGACAGCGTCGGCGTCAAGCCTGTGCTTAAGCCCACCGTACTAAATGCCGAAACGGATTCGAAAAGGATTTCTAAAAATTGTCCTCGGACTTGATAATGCGGCGTATCTCCACCTTCAGTGAAATCCAGCAATAATACCGCGATAAAAATTATGAGAGTAGCAAGGACAAACAGAACCATGGCCTTTTTAACGGCGGCTTCGCTTGTCGCAAATCTGCCGATCACCGCTTGCTTCTTTCCTTTTAAGTGTGACCAAATTTCAGCGACCAGGACTCGAAATGTCGTTACTTTAATACCCCCCGCACAGGAACCAGGTGCACCGCCAACAAACATCAGAAAAAGAAGGATGACCAAAGAGACATTGGTCAACCGCCCGATATCGAGCGTATTAAACCCTGCGGTTCGAGACGTTACGGATTGAAACAAGGCCGTTAAAATCGCGTTGTCCACGACCATCAACCGGTTATAACCCACGAATTCAGAAAAAAATATTGCCGCCCAACCAAAAACGATCAACAACAAACTGGTTCGAACCACAACTTTTGCATTCCAACTTATGTTTATGCGCTGATGGTGCGGATGCAACCTGAAAAGTTGCATTGCTGCATCTTTGAATTCAATAAATACGGAAAATCCAATACCTCCTATGATGATCAGCACGATAAATACAAGATTTACACCCCAACTGCCTTTCCAATCCATTAGACTATTGGTAAACAATGAAAATCCAGCGTTGCAAAAGGCTGATACAGAATGAAAGATTGCAGAAAATGGCGAGAAGATCTCAGGTGCCATCACGTATAGCAGGATGGCACCGGTTGCCTCAATTATGAATGTCCAACTTACAATCTCAATGAGAAATTTTCCAAGATTAAACCTGGCGTCGTGTAATAGTATCTGTCCGACAGCAATACGGTCTGTGATGGTTGTTTTTCGTCTCCAAAGGTAAATCGAAAGGCTGGTAAAGGTCATAATGCCCAGCCCGCCAACTTGAATTAGACACATAATAATGATTTTACCGAACAACGTGAAATATGAACCCGTATCAACAACGGCCAACCCAGTTACGCAAGTAGCTGAAGTTGCAGTAAATATGGAATCTGTCCATGATATGGATTCTTTTTTATTTTTTTCAGAGACATGAAGGACAATAGATCCGCACAAAATAATGAGAATAAAGAAAATAATAGGAAAGAGAATGGGTGAATTTAATGTCCTAAAATTTTTCATGCCTTCACGAACCTGGTTAACGCGTAATCATTGATAACACGTTCTTATTGCCGATTAAAAAAAGAACGAAAATAAGCAGTATCCTCTTCAATGGCGGATCTTAGATTTTTCAGAAAAACTTCTCTTACCCTCGCCTTCGCATTTATAAAAGCAGCCATATTAAGTTTAGTGTACTCATCGGCTAAACTCTGCGCCTCTTCGAGCAAAGACCCTTTCTCTACAATTCGATCTAAAAAACCAGCGGACACAGCATCTTCCGGCTGGTAAATTTCCGAAGTTAACACGCTTCGATTAAAATGCGCAGGTACCAATCGATCACGGCAAATTTCAATTGCTGCTTTGGGAACCGTTAAACCGATAGCCACTTCGTTGGCGCCTATTTTAAAGGCGCCATGAACGCCAATCCGATAATCGCCGCACAAAAGTAAAAAGGCACCCATCGCCATGGCATGACCGGAACATGCCATTATGACGGGTTTTGGAAATGAAAGCAGGCGTTCAGCGAGCTTGAAACCTCCGGCAACCATTTCTACTGCATGAGCACCTCCAGCGGTGAGGGTGCCCAGGTCAAAACCGGCCGAAAACATTTCTTTGCGACCGGTTAACAGGACAATCGCTTTGTCTTTAATCGCCGCATCCAGCGCAGCATTAATTTCAGATTGCATCTGCACTGACATGACATTGGCCTTGCCATCATCCATTACAATTGTCGCGATTGAATTTTTAACTTGATAAGACACGAACTTTTCCATGGATCGATTCACCTTATAATTTATAATTTAAACCTCAGAAGCACGGTAATATTCCTATATTTATAATATGTTATGATATTATTAATAAAATTTGGAAAATAATCTGTTGGTTTTTTCATATATCCATCATGGGTTCTAAACTCAAGGGTTGTTTCGTCGATACCTATCTATATCATTAAATAGTAGTTTAATTAAGTATGCTTTCTCCATTTTGTTTCAATGCGCGCAAATCGACATTGCCACGGCAAAGTGTAAAATCTATAAAAAGATTTCCTTCGTAACGTTAATTACCTCTTTTCAAGATTCATTCTCTTAAATAAAAAAGTAGAATTTAATATACAAATATACTAAAATATCCAAAACAATGGAGGACAAAATGTATCGAATCCATCACCGACTCCCAATTGTGATCATTTGGATTGTGATTTGCTTTTCTATCACCGCCAGACCCGCCCATGCAAGAGGCGACTTGTCTGCCGAGCGACTCAAGGATGCTATGGATAAGGGGACACCCATGTTGTTGCTCAACCCGCTGAGCGATATCGAATTCAACGAAACCCATATCCCCGGCTCAGTTAACATTCCTTTGCATACCATAATGAAAACAGACAAACTGCCAAAAGACAAGGACATGCTCATCGTCACCTATTGCTTGGGTCCCAAATGAGTGATGTATGATCAAGCGGCCAGGTTGGTCGCAAACAGGCTTTATACCAATGTGTTTACCTTTAAGGGTGGATTGCCCGCATGGAAAAATGCTGGCTACTCTCTTGAAACCGGATCTGCGCTGCCCGATTATGATATTCCGCAGATTAGCGGTGAAAAATTTAAAGCGCTCGTCGGTGAAGCTTGTATCGTTGATATTCGAACACCCAAACTCTACTCATCGGGATTGGTAACGAAAAAAATCGGCTCCAAAGCAAATTCGCTTTCCAGGGATTATCTCAAAAACTACTTCCATAAAATACCATTAAATTTCCTTTCTCAAAGATATTTTCAAATTCCCAAGGACAGAACCGTTGTTGTCATGGATTTCCGCGGCAAACAGGCACTTGTTGCAGCAAAATTCCTGAAAAGCAAAGGATATAAAGGTGTCTGTATTATCAAAGGCGGATTGGACAAGGTGAAAAATGAATAGGAATTCAAGACAAGGATATCCCAAAATATAAATCAATAAAAT
Source organism: Desulfobacteraceae bacterium (assembly GCA_050305555.1). Taxonomy (GTDB): domain Bacteria; phylum Desulfobacterota; class Desulfobacteria; order Desulfobacterales; family Desulfosarcinaceae; genus JARRKU01. The sequence continues at coordinate 27,318 of JBNLFN010000103.1, forward strand.
TTAAAGAATACAGTTAGCATCACACCTTTCTCGGACTTAGCACCGCCTCTCCATCCACCACCAACTCATCGTTCTGGTTGGTGCACGTGGTTTCCATTTTCACCCGGTTCTTTTCTATAAATACCTCTTTCACAGTGGCCTTTGCGGTGATGGTGTCACCGATGCGGGCCGGCAACAAAAACTTCAGGTTCTGGCTGGCGTAAATGGCACCCGGGCCGGGAAGGTGGCTTCCCACAACCGTGGAGATAAATCCAGCTAACAGCATACCATGTGCAATCCGCCCCTTGAAAAAGGTTCCCCGGGAGTATTCTTCGTTGATGTGAAAAGGGTTCATATCTCCCGTGACTCCTGCAAAAAGGTAGATGTCCGATTCTGCTATGGTTTTGGAAAATTCGGCACTGTCGCCGACCTTAAGTTCTTCGATAGTTTTTCCGAGCATGTGGCACCTCCTTATAGCTGTGGAAATATTTTTAGTGGCGCAACCCAAGACGATACTGGAAGAAGCATCCACGTAAGAACTATATGCTTAATGTGGAGATCTGAACCCCTTGGTTTTCCGTTCAATCGTCTTTATCGTCTTCGGTTTCGAGTTGGTTTTGTTTTGGAATACTATTCACGCCCTTGCTGGGCAAACATCGTTCAGGCTCTGGTGCAAAATTCTCATGAGATGTTTTTTGCCCACCTGCTTCCATCGATTCTTGATAAACGTGCACATCTCGTTGCGGGAAGGGTATACTGATCCCCTGTTTATCGAATTCTTCTTTCACTTTGCGTGTGATATCCCAATACACGCCCCAATAGTGGGTGGGAAGCACCCAAGGACGAACGATAAAATTCACCGAGGAATCGCCCAATTCGTGCACCTTCACCACCGGCACCGGTTCCTCCAAGGTGTCGGGATGTTCCTTTGCGATCTGCTCGAGAATAGCCTGGGCTTTATCGATCGGGTCGGAATAGCCGATACCAAACACCATGTCTACGCGACGTCGTTCCGTGCCTGAAATGTTGGTGATGACGTCATCCCAAATTTTGTTATTGGGAACGATCATTACTTTGTTGTCCCAGGTTCGAATAACTGTCGACATCAGGTTCATGGAATCAACGTTTCCCTCGGTACCGCCGGCATGGATGGCATCGCCAATGTCAAAAGGATGGTAAAACATCAGCAGCAAACCACTGGCAAAGTTGCTTAACGTGCCTTGCAATGCCAGGCCGATGACCAAGCCGGCAGCGGTAATGAGTGCCAGCAGCGGAGTTATCGCAATGCCCAGGGTGGAAATCGCGACTAATAAACCGATGGCTATAATGGCGCGCCGGGTGAAAGGATTGATAAAGTCTTTTAATAATTGAGACATGGTTTTGGCGGACGCAGTGGCCCTTTGCACTGCCTTGCCGACAAGCAGCGCCAGCATGTAAAACAACACCAGGATGCCCACAAACTTGCTAAGGTTCACTGCCCATTTGATGCCGCCTTTTTCCGATGTCAGCCAACCGGTAATGAAAGTCCACGCTGCCGAAGTGTCTGAGACATCAACAAGGATATCATCCACCGCATCCCGGTATTTTTCGTACCCTTCGATCTTCCCACCTTTGGCTTTAAGTTCCGCCAGCACAACATTGAACCGTTCAATCAAAGCGGCGCGTTGGGTACGAAGTTCGGTGAGCGTATCCAGCAGCTCGGATTTATGTTCTGTCTTTGCCTCCGCTTTAACCTTGGCCACTTGGACGACGGATTCCAGCTGTTCAGCTGGTGCCACTGAGTTCGTGTTCACATCCGTTATGGCAACATCTCCCGTGGCTTTGGCGAGCGGCTGGGATTTGCCTGTTTCTTGCTTCTGCGCTTTAACTTGTTTGACGACTTGTTGTGCGGTCCGAGTAACGTCGTCTTTATTGGCCTCCACTTCGGCTTTCTTAACGGCTTCCACCGCTTTTTGAGCTTCTTCTGCCTTTTTTGACGCTTCTTCCATAGCCCTGGCTGCCTGTTCGGTCACGGCAGCACCACTTTGAGAGGTCGCTTTTTGCTGCACGGCTTCAGCTTCTTTCGCCGCGTCTTTGGCTATCCGAGCAGCGTCGGCTGCTTCTTGGGATTTCTTAATTTGTTCGTTCTGTCGCTTTACGGCGATCTCCGCAACGCTGATTTCCATTGCCTTTTGTCTCAACACATCTTGCCAGGCATCAGCTTCTACGACCAACTCCTCTTTCGTCAATGGCTTCACCAACCATTGGAGTTGATCAAGGGCAATAGTGATATCTTCGAACGTACTGGCGACGTAAGTTACTGAATTGTCGTCGGCGCCGAATACAATTTGGGACGGCAGAAAACCGGCAAATACAACCAGCCCCACTAAAATTTTGCGATGGCTTCTAAGAAAATTTTTTGCTGATAGCTTCATTGTATCGAGTATCCTTACATTTTGATTTATTTATGCTTCCTCCAATATTTTAAGTGAAACTTTTTCAACTAAGTTTTTAACTTTTTCTTGATAGGAAACCATATGCGGTGCCGACAAATGTGCCTTCAAATTTTCTAAGCTGGCCCATTTCTCAACTATAGTAACAACATTTTTATTCAATTCTTGAAGAGGCAATCCGGAGGAGACATCGATAGCAGGAACATACTCTATACAACCCTCTTCCTTTACAACATGCGGAATATTGGACTTAACAATGTCTATGAATTCCAGCATCCGACCCGCTTTAATGTGTATTGAAGCAATTACGTTTATCATTTCATAATCTCCTTATTTGAATAACACGCCCTTTATCTGCGGGCATCAAATGCAGCAAAATTTCCGTCCGCGTACACGGGGATAGTTGGAGGCTTTTCTTCCTCCGGACAGAGCCAACTCAAAGACCTTTAAAGACAATCATTTACCATCGCAGCGGTTTTTTTGCAATCAGAAGAACACCCGCGGTTGCTCGAAAAAAAGGGCTTAGGCCGAGAGCCCGAACCCTCTATCGCATGAATGCCGTATTCGATGCTTAAAGTCTCTGGAACTTGATTTTGATGGCGAAATTCTTTACCCGGGTTAAGGGCCGGAATTTTGACGCGCTTGGGCATGGATTCACCTCTAGCTCTAAACGACCACACCGATGGACCGGCTTCGGCACTTGGCTGCATTTTAACAAACACCCAGAAGGTAATTTCATCGGCCGTGGTGGGCTTGCCGGGCGAAAAGCTACTCTTGGGAACAATCAGGTCCGGTTGTTTTCTAGGGGATATTGCCTTTGCCACGCACTTTGAATCAATCCAACACCACCTCAAATGTGACCGTATGCGCGTCACCGGGCGCCATGTTGCCCAAATCGACATTGATAGAGGTGCCGTCAAATACGCCGGCATCGGCGTCACTGCCGTCGGTCAAGGGCACCGAATTAAGGGTCATGGAGCCGGCGTTATAGGTCGTGCTGGGAGGAATCGGATCGCTGGCGATGACACTGCTGGCGTCTCCAGATGCGGTGGCGTCATTTTGAATCCTAATTGTATATCGAACAGTGGCCCCCGGGATTGCCATTGGATTGGTCACGCCGCTAACAGGATCTGAAATGACAATCGAGGATTTGGTCACACTGAATATGGGACCGGTCTGAAACACACCCTGCGAGGCGTCGGCATCGCTGCCGCCCAAGGGGTATTCATTCACCAGGCAGAGCCGTGTGGTGTTGGCCGTCACACGGATGCGGATAAAATCACCGGTATTGAATAGATACGTGCTGGCGGAACTGATGCCGTTAAAAGCAAAAGTGGGCACAATGGCACCGCTTGTGGGAATGTTAAGGGTTTGGGTCTGGCTGCCAATCGTAATGAATGTGCCGCCGATATTATACTGGACTGTGACGGTAACGCTTTTGGCGCCCGCACAATTGGCCGGAGAGCGATAGACGGCCAATGTCACCGGTATGGGGCCGGCGGCTAACGACAGTGTGCCTGTGACTGTGGGCACCATATCAAAATTGTAAGTTACTCCCGCATTCATTCCCGGTATGTAATATGCGCTGGTTGCCCGAACCGTTTGGAGATGCAGGTTCGGCGGCGTGTATGGCATAACCCGTAAATATAACGGGTAGTTCTGTGAGAAGGCGGCCGATGTAAAAGCCGGGTTGATAAAAAAAATGAGCGTGACCAACAGGATCTTTATTGGTTTCATGTCGGATTGACCTCCAGCGCGGCCCCAGAATGCAGAATAGATGCACCTCAAAATTCAACCCAGACAGGAAATGGTACACCTTCTTCCTAAATACGGTACAAAGGCCGTGGTGTCAATTTTGAGGTAATTGGCGGCCCAATACCTCTTGTCGTACTTGAGCTTTCTGGATAATCGCTTGGACTTTAATTGAAAGTTTGTCCCTTTTTTTCCCCGAGCTATATCTCGCGCTTGTAAAAAAGCCATAATGCAGCGGCGGTCAGCACGGCCGTATAGAAAAGAACGTTAGACCATACATAGACCGGCGGCATGGTGTCAAAAACCCGCTTGGAGATCCAAGTGGACGCAAGATCCTGAAGCATATAAACCTTTGGAAAAAGGATTCTCCACAGGGAAGCCCGGCTTTGGCCGGCAATTATGGACCGGAGCATCTCACTTTGCATGAGGTGGTAAGCCCCGTCCGATAAAAAGCTGACGCCGATGACGATCAGGGTGAAAAGAGCGGATACTGCATTCGGCAGAATAAGCGATAAGGTGCACGTCAGCACTATGGCAAACAGCAGGTTGACGGAGCACAAGAGCGAGGCGGTCAGGTATCCGGCGATTAGGGTGCCTGTATTGGCAAGGCCGATCAGAGCGATGGTCAGATGAAGAATGAACATGAAAAAAGTCGAAAGGGCCCATGTACCGGCAATTCTTCCAAGCATATACTGCCATCTGTCAACGGCGCGGGAGAGAAACATCACCATGCTGCCGTCTTCGCGGTCTCTTGAAAAAATGCTCATGGAAAGCATTGTCGTCATCAAAAACATACAGGTGGCAACCATGTGAAATGCAATCAGCGATGCATGGAAGGCCAAAGAAGCCTGGTCCACCGGTCTCCCGTTTACAATATAGCTGCCATGGTAGCAACTTCTGAGCAGTAAAACGAAAACCATTGCAATGGCCAGAAGCACATAAAAGCTCTTCAGGCGCATCAGATCTTTTAGGGTGATGATGGTTATCCGGGTCAGATTATTCATATTTGGTCTTTTCTGCCCTCCACATGGCGGAGAAACACCTCTTCCAGCGTTTCATTCCCGTGAACGATCTGTGAGAGACTGCCCTTGGCCACGAGCCGGCCTTTGTTCATGATGGCAACCGTATCGCAGAGCCGCTCTACCTCTGAAAGCAGATGGGAGTTGAGCAGGATCGTTCCCCCACTTTTTTTGAAATCCTCCAGAATCGCCCGCACATCACGCATCCCCAGAGGATCAAGGCCGGAGACCGGCTCATCCAGAACCAACAGCTCGGGGTCGCCCAAAAGCGCCGCGCCAAGACCGATGCGCTGAATCATCCCTTTGGAATAATGGGAGGCCTTTTTCTTTTCCTGGCCGTCCATGCCCACCTGTTTCAGGATATTGCCCACCACCGCCTTGGCACGGTCGCCGCTCAAACCGCAAAATGCAGCATGACGCATCAGGTATTGGCTGCCGGACAGATAGGGTGGGATGCGGCAGATTTCTGCCAGGTACCCCAGTTTCCTTCGCGATGCGGACCGGCCGGCCGGCACGGCCTCGAACTCGATCGTTCCAGCCGTACAATGCGAAAATCCGAGCAGCAGCCGCACCAGGGTCGTTTTGCCGGCCCCGTTGGGTCCTAAAAGGCCGAAAGTCCCTCCTTTTTGGACCGTAAAGGAAACCCCGTCCACTGCGACCAGGTTTCCGAATCTTTTGGTTACATTTTCGAAAGTGATCATATGCAGCAGGGATTCCCCTCGGTCGGATTAGAGGTTGACTTGCCAGGCGAACAGAGCAACGATCCATTTGATAGCAGATAAAAAGATCAGTGTAAATTTGAATTGAACGATGGGCCCTGATCGTGGACCGGGCAGCAAACGGGATCTCTACGCGGAAAACTCCTCCGTATCAATTTCCGCCTGGGTCGACGCCGCATAACGGGCACCACTGACCGTATTGCGGTTGATGAGCCTATCCATTGCCTCAAACAAATCAGCCGGCAGCGATAGCTCTGCCGCCGCCAGATTTTCTTCCAGATGAGCAACAGAAGTGGTGCCGGGAATCGGCAACACATGCTCACCGCGCGACAACAACCACGCCAGCGCCAGTTGCGCCATGCTGCAACCGGCTTCTTCAGCCAGTTTGGCGTAGTTGTTCAACCAGCGACGGTTAACGCTGAAATGCGGTTCCTGGAAACGGGGCATATTACGACGGATATCCCGTTCGGAAAATAGCGACGGATCATCCACCCCACCGGTCAAGAATCCTCGTGCCAGTGGCGAAAACGCCACAAAGCTTGTGCCCAGTTCCCGGCAGATCTGCAACACGGCAATCTCGGCATTGCGCGTCCACAATGAATACTCGCTCTGCACGGCGGCAATGGGATGCACGGCGTGGGCCTTGCGCAACGTCGTCGCGGAAACCTCTGACAAACCGATGGCGCCGATTTTTCCAGCTCGTTGCATTTCAGCTAAAGCGCCAACGCTCTCTTCGATAGGGACGTTCTTATCCCAACGGTGCAGGTAGTATAGATCGATATGATCGGTCTGCAGCCGGACTAATGCCTCATCCAGCGTTTTGACCAGGGTGCTCGGTCGACCGTCGATCACCCGCTTGCCATCGACACCGGTCATGCCGCACTTGCTTGCAATAAGAACCTGCTGACGATAGGGTTTGAGTGCCTTGCCTAGCAAGGTTTCATTGGCACCGAAACCGTACAGGGCCGCGGTATCGAAATGCCGCACACCCATGTCAAAGGCGGCATGCAGCATGCGAATTGCGTCTGGTTCAGCCGGTGGATTGCCGTAAGCATGGCTCAGATTCATGCATCCCAAACCGACGGCCGGTACTTTCATATTGTCGATATATCGTACTTGCATAAGTGGGCTCCCAAGCTCCCGTTGACACGTAATTGCCGGAAAACGTAATGTTTACCCCATTGTTGCGAAAGTCAAAGGGCTCCAAATAGGAAAGATAGCATACCATAGGCCTGATCCTCTATTACTAATTCACATCATCCATTCCCTCATAAACTTTATTCTCAAAGAGACCTATTGCGCCAAACCTTTCGCGATAGAACGCCAAGGCCTGATCAGCAAGTTTTTCGTCATCAGAATCAAGCAGTTTAGCGAAGCTACACTTCAAAGGCGGACCAATACACCACCGTAAACTTTCCTTGGGAGGTGGTTGTCTGCCAAGCATTTCTAAAGCATACGAAATGCATTTTGTGATCCCAATAAAAGGGTCCGTTAATGTTCCATCTAAATCAAATAGCAGGTTCATGCTGAGCTATTGTGTCACTCTTTAAGGATTGGAAAATTGAGCTTCTCTCCGCGCAAAATCTCAAGGTGCTCACCGTTGAGATCAAGTGCATAGACAAGCTCTTGGAGTGAATCGGAAACATCATGTGGAAATTCCGATGTCAAATTTCAAGACCAGTAGGGAAGATGTGCAAGCAAAGTAAATCGTTTAAACAGGTTCGAGGCTGTGACAGCCACATCACTGACTCCTGGCCCAAACAAATTTCGTAGAGGTCCACCCACAACATCTCCGAAAAACCCTATACGAGCAGAAAAGTATAAATGTTATGCATTGGAATTATTTAAAATCGTGTAGTATTCTTTAAGCGTGTGTTTGCCACATTCAGGAGCAATCATATCCATTGCCATGACTGTCATGAAAAATTCAATAGGTCCATAGACCTTTTTCCCGGTAAGCAACCTGACCATTTTAAGAACTGTAACCCTAACCCAATCTGGAATATGTGTAATTTTCGGTTTATTGCCCAAAATATCAAAGGCTATCGATGCAATCTCATTTTGAGTTAGTGTTTCGGGGCCTCCAATTTCAATTTCCTTATCAGACCTGTCAATAGCATCTACGCAAACACCTGCCAAATCTTCGCCGTGAATTGGATTCGCGCTAAACTCTCCATTTCCAAAAAGATAGATTCTCCCCCTTTTTGCCATGTTAAAAAATTCTGACATATCCAAGAAAAATCCATTGGGACGAACAATACAATAATCTATCCCTGACTTTTTCAATTGCTCAACAAACATCTCTTTTGCGTCGCATATTTTCAAATTTCTAAGCTTTTCACCATTTAGGACTGAAATGTAGATAAATTTCTTAACTCCACTTTGTTTAGCTTCTTTCAGCAAATTCATATTGGCTTGATAATCTACATCCATATAGGTAAGTCCGTCTTTTTGTCTCGTGATACCAACAGTTGAAATAACTACATCAATACCTTTGCAGCACTCTCTGATGGAATGTGGATCGGTCAATTGTGCTTTAAGTATTTCGTCGGCTTCAATATTATTTTGCTCGAGTTTTTCTGGGTTTCGAGCAATCGCCCGAAAAAAGAAGGATCTTTTGTGAAGTTCCTTGGCGATATAGCTTCCCAAGTAGCCCGTTGATCCAGCCAATAAAATGTTTTTCATATTGTCCTCAATACATTATGCATAATCGGGATAGCAAGAAGCCTTGCGGCTCCATTGTCCTACACCACCTTTCGAATACCCACAAATCTTAAAACTTTACTATAGCTTGGATCGCTTTTTGAATAAAGCGATATTTGTCTCGAAAAGTTCGCCGAAGCTCCTCCATTCGGTCTAACTCGGTAACAAAAGCTGGTATTTTTATAATGTTCTCTAAACTGCTTCCCTCAGCCTTTGCGACTTCTTGTATCTGCCTGAATATTTCTCTTGTTTGTACTTCGATTTTTTATCTTAGTTCAAGTGAGCCATTTTGATCTTTATCATATCAATTGATTTTAATTTCCAAGCTGAGTTGAATTTTCTTTGTTTTTTGCTATCAATCGTAATTCAAAGCAGTAGACACTACTCGACATTTTTAAGCTTACAATAATCCATGTGCTCGCACACATGGTCGGCAAAACCAACACCCGCTTCTTCATATAAACTGTATACGGCATCAATCCCGGCATCTTTTAAAAGTTGCATCTCATCCTCATAGCGGACAGACGTGGTTATCTGACCTTTGTAACCTCTCTCCTTCATCTGCTGAGCTGAAAATATGCATATCCTGGGATCAGGCAGGGCCAGCATAACTAGACAGACCGAGCTTTTGGAAGGTTCGACTCGTTTCCAGAAATCACTGTCACTGGCGTCTCCGACAAATACCCTTCTGCCATTTTTCTGGTGTTCTTCCACTTTTTCCGTATTAAAATCAACACCGATCACAATATTACCGTATCGTCGCCTCATTTCATCATAGGCACTCGTACCTACGCCGCCCATACCGAGAATCGCAATTTCAGCGTCACCCGGATCAATGGGTTTGTCTTCCGGTAGCCGAGTCGAAGTCTCAAAAAATTTCAGGTGGCCTGAAACACGCGCATATATGCTATGGGAGGCTGCATTCAAGGGTGCGGCCATGATAAAGGTCAATGAAAGCGCAATGGCAATTACCACCAGCCATTCACTACTGATCCAGCCTTTAGCAGCGCCGATTGATGCGACAATAAGACCAAACTCACTGTAATTCGACAAACTGAGAGACGCCAGTAACGATGTGCGTGCGCGCAGCTTGAAACGGGTAAGAAGGATAAAAAAAAGCCCGGTTTTGAACGGCATTACCAAGGCCAGTAGCAGCGCGATTGTGAACCCTGTGAGTGTGGGAGATCCGGTAATACCGATATTTAAAAAAAAGCCGACCAAAAACAAATCTTTGAATCCAAGCAACCTGTCAGCCAGTTCCTGCGTTTTGGGGTGACCGGCGAAGAGCATTCCAACAACCAGTGCACCAAGGTCGCCTTTCAACCCGACAAGCTCAAATCCGCTGTAACCGGCAACCGTCATCAGGATACCGAACAGCATCAGCAGTTCGCCATGACCACACATCGCCATAAGTCTTCCAAGAATAGGCCTTGCAATAAAGAGCGACACTAAAAGAGGGACGGCCCATACAGAAGGAATTTTTCCTGTGGACGTCGCCAAAAAGACAACCGCAATAATATCCTGCATAATCAGGATGCCGATTGCGGCAGCCGCATGCCGCGAGGACATCTCCTTTTTTCCCTCTATCACTTTCACGGCAAACACCGTGCTGGAAAAACTCAGGGCGAACGCGATAAGCAGCCAGGTCTGCAAGGTCGATTGATCAAAGAGGGGTATCCTTGAAAACCCTATCATCCGCATCAAAAAGACGAAAATAATGATCGTGAAAATCATGTGAATGGATGTACCGGCCCAGATTTCGGGTTTTGCAAGGCTTTTAATCTTTAGCTTCAGTCCGATGGTAAACAGAAGCAGCGTAACACCGGCATCAGCTACGGTTTCCAGTAATTCACCACCCGTAACACCGATACTGTTCAGTGCAAATCCGGCCAGCAAATATCCCACAAGAGGAGGCAAACCGATTCTGCTGATAAGAGCACCAAATAGAAATGCTGCCAAAATCCATAATGGGTTCATATTTTGAGCCCCTTATTTGAGGAGAATACGATCATTGATGAATAATTTTTCAGGCACACAACATGAAAATCACAGGCGCCAGCAGTTTGGCGCCCTGTGCATTTTGTGGTGTACGCCCGGCATGGGCGTGAACTTATGGGGTGTAAGTCCCCTATGTGTGAATCCGGTCACTGTCACATGACATTGACATAAACATTAGCCGACGGCAAGGGCGTTTCCGTGAGCAAAGGTCTGAAGGAAGCCCGAGTGCAAAGCTATGAGCCGACGAACAGAAACAGCATATAAGGCCCAGTCTTCGGGCTCTTTTCAGTACCCCCTTGAGGGGTGTAAGCCAGCACCACATGGCAAAGCCCAGGATTCGGGAGATAGGGTAAATGCTGCGGTTGTGTAGCGAAAGTTCATGCTCTTATCCGGGGAGATCTGCCGGCCAAGGCGGCCAGGCGACGATACCAAAAGCTTTATCCAGTGAACTCACCGGCAGGGACAACCGGTATAGAAAGTCCCGGCATCTGCGGGAAAGCACCTGCCCATGGATGCGTTAAGAACAAAGTAGGCCAAACAGGATGAGCATGGTATCGAAAGCCTGAGCAGCGCTATTCCGGGTAACCGGTATAGTAGCGGGCAGAAGTCAGCAGAGGCCATAGTAGCCCAACGCTCGGGGTAATGCCCGGGACATGGTGAAGGGCCGAACTCAGAGCAGGTGCCAGTGATCATATGCTCAAGCAGTCACGGCCGATCAGGCCAATTATTTCTTGCTTGGCGCAATATGAATCCGCTGTGCCCCTGATGGTCGCCTGTAGTTTCTTTTCAAAGAGCTATGGTTGATCATTCAATATCCCGGCTACGGCCCGGACGGCTCTGGGAACCGCCCAGTGCGGACC
>JBNLFN010000104.1:0-51260 GCA_050305555.1 Desulfobacteraceae bacterium
AAAATATCTGCATTGCTTTTGTCGCGATGATAATGCGCAAACCCCTTTAAAAAACGAATCAAGTAAGATTTGCTTTTGGTCGTGGTCATTTGCTCCATGAGTTTGATTTTCTTATGCAGCGACCGCAGATTGAACGCACGATCATATACTTTTTGCATCCGCTTGAGCCGGTTGCGAATCACTTTGCGTGACTTGGGCAAGGTCAGATACTGCACTATCTGTTGCGGCAGCAGCGGCGGACAATAGTCAAGATACTCGGGTTGCATTTCATAAGATGCCGCAATACGCATCAACAGTCCGTCAAGGCGAAACTGTCGATAAAAAAAATGGAGAATCTTCTTCTGGTACTGCATCCGTTTTTTGATGGAATCGATTTTCTTTCGGTCCGCCTTTTGTTTTTTAAGGAAGCGGTACTGCTCTTTGGTTTGATGCCAATTGAGCAGCAAATCGATGTTGCCCAGATGCTGAATCCATGCATCGATTTTTTGGCTATACGCCTTTTGGTTGTCCTCTTCACGCGTGTCATCGCCCAATTTTGGAAGCGTCAATCGTTTTTCGACGGATTGGTCCTTGGAAGCCGGATCCATCCTGTCGATGTGGTTGAGCAAGCGGCGGACAAAAAAGAGAAGGGTTTCGTACTTGTCCGAATCTTCAATGCGCCGCCCAAGGGTAATATCGTATTCGCTGATGAGGAAAAAATCACTATCGGCTTGTTCGACGTGGGGAATGGGATTGTGCAGGATATCCATATAAAAAGGCGCATGGCGACCAAAAATGGCATCCAACATGGGTACAATCTCTTTGGCCTCGACCTCGGCCCAATACCGGCAGATCTCCAAACCCGCCTGCTGCTGAATCCTATCCCTGTTTTGAAGCAGGCGCTGTAATTTCCCTTTGAGTTTCGGCGCCTCAGCCAAGTCATTGTGATTGGCCAACTCAGAATTGCGGACTGCTTTCTTCATACGCCCGACAAGGTGATCAAATTGCGAGCGAATCTCTTCCAACAACATTTTATATATCGCGGCTTGCGCCAGGTAAGTGACTTGAATTTCTCTCTTACCTTTGGCAGCGTTGACCGCGTATTCCATGATCTCGTAATAAAGCTTTTTGTAGTTTTCCACCTCTTTGACCCAGTTGACCTGCTTGGAGCTGCTGCCCATTTTTTCAACACCGGCATGCCGTGCGACCAATTGGGCCGCCATTTTGCGGGTTGCGGAAATGAAAGAGGGGCTGAGAAAAACATCATACCGGTAATTGTCCACCCCCGGAACCAGGCGCTCAAGAGAAAAATCGTGGCGATACCCTTTTAAGGGCAACTTGCTTAGCATCGGCAATTTAGGGGAATATCCAAAAAAAGCGACCATAGATCCGACTTCATCCTTTGGTAGGGGTTCGATGCAACAATTCATAGCATCTGCAGGCCAAAATGTCCAATTATTTAAATATCATGGATGGCACCATGGTCATCCCGAGGCAGAGTAAAAAAACACAGGTTTGCTTTCAATGGCAGAGGATCTATCTTTTTGACTTGTTAAATCCAATGGATGTACCTATCTTATTTTTCAATTTGCGCCGCCCGGAATCTCCCGGGGGTGGTCGGTCAAATTGGCGCAGTCGACTGTGGCATGGGAGCGCTGTGCTGGTTTCGTTAATTCAAACCCAGCGACACCAAAGCGTTGGCTAAACACCAAGTTCGTGTCGCGATAACCAGAGGCTTGATCATGTTTGAAAGTCTGGACCCGGTATTGCTGGCACGCATCCAATTTGCGTTTACCCTATCCTTTCATATTTTATTTCCCGCATTTACCATCGGTCTGGCCAGCTGGCTGGCGGTCGTTGAATGGCGCTGGCTCAGAACCGGCGACACACGCTATTTAGAAATCTACCGGATGTGGGTTAAAATATTTGCGGTGGCCTTTGGTATGGGCGTGGTTTCCGGTGTGGTGATGTCGTATCAATTTGGCACCAACTGGTCGATATTCTCCGATCGTGTGGGAAACGTGATCGGACCGATGCTGGGTTTCGAAGTGCTGACCGCATTTTTTTTGGAAGCCTCATTTTTAGGGATCATGCTGTTCGGTTTTGGTCGCGTCAGCCCCAAGATGCACTTTGCTTCAACCCTCATCGTTGCCTTGGGCACACTGCTGTCCGCATTCTGGATTCTTTCGGCCAACAGTTGGATGCAAACGCCGGCGGGGTTCAGCATTGGCGCTGACGGGCTGTTTTACCCCACTGATTGGCTGGCTGTCATCTTCAATGCATCGTTTCCATACCGTTTAATTCACATGATCATCGCTGCCTACCTCACCACCGCCTTTGTGGTGGGCGGCATCGGCGGATTTTACTTGTGGCGCAACACCCATCGGGCCCATGCGAAAATTATGCTGGGCATGGCCATGTTGATGGCTGCCTTTGTCGCTCCCCTGCAGGCCGTTATGGGGGATGTTCACGGTTTGAACACCCTGAAACACCAACCTGCAAAAGTTGCTGCCATGGAGGGCATCTGGCAAACCGAACGCGGCGCGGCCTTAAAGCTTTTTGGGTGGCCCGACCAGGAAGCTGAAATCACACGCTTTGCCATTGAAATTCCAAAATTATCGAGTCTAATCCTGACCCATGATATCGACGGCGAGGTCAAAGGGCTCAAAACGTGGCCACCCGATGCGCGTCCACCGGTGGCCGTTGTATTCTGGTCCTTTCGCATCATGGTGGGAGCGGGCCTATTGATGATCCTCTCCGGCATAATGGGGGCGGTTCTTTTCTACCGCAAAAAACTTTTTGACACCCGCTGGTTTCACATCTGGTGCTGGTTACTGACACCCGTTGGATTTGTTGCCGTGCTCGCCGGATGGATGGTCACCGAGGTTGGTCGGCAACCCTTCATCGTATATGGGGTCATGCGTACCGCCGAAGCGGTCTCTCCCGTAGCTGCCGAGCCTGTGGCCGTCTCATTGCTGGCTTTTATCGTTGTCTACCTGTTTATCTTTGGTGCCGGCAGCTTCTACATTTTACGACTTATCGGCAAGGGTCCGCAAAGCACGGATGCGACCTATGGCAGCCATAGCATGCAAAAACCACCATTGGCAGACACCATGCTATCCGAAACAGGAGAGGATCATGTTTAATCTTGAAGGCTGGGTGGATTTGGCGCTCATTTGGTACGGATTAATTGCTACCGCCATATTCTTGTACATTTTGCTCGATGGCTTTGATCTGGGCGTGGGCATCCTCTTCCCCTTCGCACCATCGGACAAATGCCGCGATCGCATGATGAATTCGGTAGCACCTTTTTGGGATGGCAATGAAACCTGGTTGGTGTTGGGCGGCGGCGGCCTTATGGCCGCTTTTCCTCTGGCCTATGCGGTTTTGTTTCCGGCCCTGTATGTGCCGTTGATCGGTATGCTGCTGGGCCTCATCTTCCGCGGTGTGGCATTTGAATTTCGATTTAAAGCCGCTGGCAGAGACCAGAAGCTGTGGGATATCGCTTTTCATTTGGGTTCGGTATTCGCCACCTTCATGCAGGGTGTAACACTGGGCGCATTGGTGCAAGGCGTGCAGGTCTCCGGCCGCAACTTCGCCGGCAGCGCCCTGGACGCGTTCAGCGGATTCAGCGTTATGACCGGCATGGCCCTGGTCTTTGGTTATGCTTTGATTGGCGCCGCCTGGTTGATCATGAAAACCGAAGATATCACCCAGGCATGGGCCAGAAAATGCGCCAACTATCTTTTCGGCTTTGTGGCTTTTTTCATGGCCCTGGTCAGCTTTTGCATGCAGTTGATCAATGCTGACGTTAAAGCACTGTGGTTCAGTTGGCCCAACTTTATTTACTTGTCACCGATGCCGGTGTTGTCAGTTGTTTTTTTCTGGTTGTTATGGCGCGACCTGCACCGTGGCGGCGAACGCTGGCCCTTTTTTCTGTGCTTGGGTATCTTTTTGGTGAATTATATCGGTTTGGGAATCAGCACCTTCCCGTGGCTGGTACCTTTTGCTTTTACTTTCAGGCAAGCCGCAGCCGCCCCGCAATCATTGTCCCTGTTGCTGGTTGGCGCTCTGGTTTTCCTGCCCGCGGTTTTGGTTTATACCGGCTATTCATATTATGTCCATCGCGGAAAAAGTTCCCATGAACGAATCTACTAGAAGCCATCTTAAAAAAAACGGATAGCGCTTATCAATAAAACTGGAGGTGATCCAACACCTCTTGTCCCTCTATCGCTTTCTGGATAACCGCAAAACGGATTTTGGTTCAAGGTACCGCGACCCCATCCGATATAATTCGTTCGATGGTGCACACAGGTTGACGTCATGAAAATGTGAAGCGGCCATCCTCAACTATTTCCAGGCAGGCAGCGGCCACGGGCTTGTCATATAGAACACCACTTTGATTTTTAATCTCATCAAGAGCACGCTGCAACCCCAGAGAGGGGCGATAGGGACGGTGGGACGCAATGGTTTCAAACACATCCGCCACCGATAAAATCCGCGCAGACAGAAGTATCTGCTCGCCCACTAGACCCTGGGGATATCCGGAGCCATCCATGCGCTCATGGTGCTGAAGGATAATATCGGCGATAGGCCAGGGAAACTCGATTTGCTTGAGAATATCATATCCTGCCTGCACGTGATTTTTAATCAATTCATACTCTAAATGGGAGAGCTGGCCCGGTTTGCTTAAAATTTCAGCCGGCACGGTAATTTTACCCAGGTCATGGATCACACTGGCCATACGCAATCCGTAGATTTCATCTTTTGTTAATCCCATGGTTTCCGCCACGGCGCAGGCTAAATGGGCCACCCGTTGCTGATGGCCGGCTGTATAAGGATCCCGCATCTCAACCGTTACGGAGATTGCCTGTACAATGCCGTCCATGGCGCGTTGAAACTTGTCCAGATTAATCTGAAGCTCTTTCAACGCCGAATTCAATTTTAATTTACTGGCCCGTTCCGCCACCACCCGTCTGAGGCGCGCGATAAACTCAGCCAGCCGCAGGGGTTTATGGATAAAGTCACTGGCGCCTTGCTGAACAATGTCTTCGTAATTAAAGTCGTACACAAATCCTGTCATGATGATAATGTCGGCTTGATAGCGGGTTTTGATGATCTGGAGCAACTCAATACCGCTCATCTCAGGCATCTGGATATCCGTAACCACCACATCCACGGGCTGCTCGTCCAAAAGTGCTAATGCTTGTTTGGCACTTTGAGCCGTGTGGCAATCATATCCCGCCATTTCAATGCCGGTCTGCAGCATACTGCTAATGGCTGGATCGTCATCCACCACCAGAATGATTTCATTATTTGTCGATGCAGAGGGCATCATAAACACTCAGCTCCTTTTCAGTGGATGCCGATATCGTTAGGCACCCTGCTACAAAGGGAGAGGCAGAAATTGGATTAAACGGTCAATGACGATCAAAACAGGTGCAGGAACAAGGTGCGTGTCGAAAAACAAGTGTCGCAGCATCTGCACAAGTGCGGGCAAAGAGGTTTACATTTAAACAGAAACCGAAAGCATGAATTTACGATAGAACGGAACCCAGACCTTGTCAAAAGTAATCGAAATTCACCAGTTGATGCTTTGGTTTTCAGCTTTTCTGTAAAAGATCTTTCAAACGTATCTGAATGGCGTGGGCGTGGGCATTGAGGCCCTCGGTCTGCGCCAGCTTGACGATATCTTGGGCCTCATTTTCAAAAGCCTCGGCGCTATAGTGGATCAAACTGGATTTTTTGAGAAAGTGGTCCACCGAAAGGGCCGACGAAAAGCGTGCCGTTCCGGCGGTGGGCAAAACATGATTGGGCCCGGCAATATAATCCCCCACGGGTTCAGGAGTGTACGGTCCCACAAAGATTGCGCCCGCATGGCGGATTTGCCCGATGAGGCTAAAAGGTTCGGCAACTTGAAGCTCCAGATGCTCCGGTGCAATGCGGTTTGCTAAATCAATGGCGCTCCCCAAATCCGGCACCACCATCAAGGCGCCGAACGCCTTGAGCGATTGACGAGCGATAGTTTCGCGTGGCAGTTGTCCCACTTGTTCCGCCAACGCTTTATCCACGGCCTGAGCCAATGCCTTGGACGGGGTAACCAGAATGGCCGATGCCAATGGATCGTGCTCGGCCTGGGAAAGCATATCTGCGGCCACAAACTCCGGCCGGGCATTTTCATCAGCCAGCACAAGAATTTCACTGGGACCGGCGATCATATCGATGCGCACCGTTCCCGCCACCAACTTTTTAGCCAAAGTCACGTACAGATTACCCGGTCCGACGATAACATCCACTTTCGGTATGGTGGCCGTACCATAGGTTAAAGCACCAATGGCCCATGCACTGCCGATCTTATAAACCGCGTCCACACCGGCCTTATGGGCTGCCGCCAACAGATAAGGATTGGCCGATCCGTCGCGCAATGGTGGGGTGGCCATAATGACACGCGGCACACCGGCAATCTTGGCCGGTATGGCGCCCATGAGCACAGACGAAACCAAAGGGGTTTTGCCGCCCTGGCCGCCGGGTACATAAACGCCGGCAGCATCCACAGGATGGACCATCTGTCCCATCAGGGTGCCGGGCCGTGGGGTGTCCATCCAAGAACGGGTCCGCTGCTGGTTATGGAAAGCCTGGATCTGCTTTGTAGCCCGATTCAGGGCCCGCTTGAAACCCCTGTCAACTTGGCCTACCGCGGCCGTAATTTCCGCTTTGGAAACCTGCAATTGATCAAGGGTCATTTTAGGGGCATCAAATTTACGTCCAAACTGGAGTACGGCCTGATCACCCCGTTTGCGTACATCTTCAAGAATGCGATTAACCGTATTGATATCTTTGCGTTGAAACCCCAATCCGCGGTTGACAATGCGCTGAAGGCGCTTTTCTGCAGAATCGGAGGGATATTGATAGATTTTCATAAACCGCTTTCCTTTCATGATAGCGGAATGCCTGCACCATGTACTTTCGGCGCTGTCTTGGACGGTGTTTGGTCCCGCACCCTTAATTAGTGTAATTATCGGATAGTTGTCAACTACAGGGTGTGCAGCAATACGATACAACCGGCACGCACCATTATCCCGGTTGTTATCGGAACATCCTGTGCAGCAAGCTTTAAGCAATAGCTTGATTTCGCCACCTGGAATATCCAGGGACCATAGGCGCTATTTTCACCAACAACCTGGTGCGAACGCAAAAAAATTGGTTTGACATATATTATGTATGCTGTAGATATATCAACTTTTTAGGTTCCATCAAGTTTACCCGAGAATGAATTCGCTTGGGACTAAATCATTCGATTTTCTGTTTTATATGGAGGCCTTTAATGACCAAACGTATCCACAATTTCAATGCTGGCCCGGCAGCCCTGCCCCAGGCGGTTCTGGAGCAGATCCAAGCTTCTTTTTTGGATTTCGGCGGATCAGGCATGTCCATAACGGAAGTGAGCCATCGATCCAAATGGTTTGATGAAGTAATTAATGACGCCGTGGCGCGTGTTAAACGCTTACTCAATCTGGATAATCGCTATCATGTGCTGTTTATGCAAGGCGGTGCCAGCCTGCAGTTCTGCACCATTCCCATGAACTTTTTGGGCAGCGGCGGCAGCGCCGACTATGTCAACACCGGCACCTGGTCCACCAAAGCCATCCAAGAGGCTCAAATTCAGGGCAAGACCATTCAGGTGGTAGCTTCCTCTGAAGATCGAAATTTTGCATATATTCCCAAAAATATTAGCTTTACCCCTGGTGCGGCCTATGCCCACATTACCTCGAACAACACCATCAAAGGCACCCAGTGGGCAGCGTTTCCCGACACCGGAGGTACGCCGCTGATTGCCGACATGTCGTCGGATATCTTCTCACGCCCCTTTGATGTAAATCCATTCGGCCTTATTTACGCCGGTGCCCAGAAAAATATGGGCCCTGCCGGGGTATGTATGGTGGTGGTGCGCGATGATATGCTCGAGCAGGTGCCGGACAACCTGCCCACAATGCTCAAATACACCACCTATGCGGCTAAAAACTCCATGTTCAACACACCACCCTGTTTTGCCATCTACACCGTTCAACTGGTCCTCAAGTGGATGGAGGAGACCATCGGCGGCCTGGACAAGATGGCGGCCTTGAATCGGCAAAAAGCCGACCTTCTATATGGTACCATTGACGCCAGCGACTTTTATCAAGGCACCGCGGACCCTGACAGCCGTTCGTTGATGAACGTGACCTTCCGGTTGCCCGACGAGGCTTTGGAACAAAAGTTTGTTGCCCAAGCGCTGGACGCTGAATTAGGCGGCCTCAAAGGACACCGCTCCGTGGGCGGTTGCCGAGCATCAATTTACAACCCCACCCCTATGTCCGCCATCGAGGCTTTGGTGGATTTCATGAAGGATTTCGAGAAACACAAGGGTTAGTCGCCCCGGTAAGGCAACCCGGTAGGCACCGGGTTGCCTTTTTTGATCTTCCTCGTATCTATCTAAAATAACGCACAAAAAATCGAAACCACCCATTCGCCGTCACCAAGTTGACGCCGGAAACACCGGGTCTGCCGCCCTTGAGCAGCAAGGCTGCTTTTTATTTCAATATGTTACCAACGGGGGTTTTTCTTGACAGCACCTCAAGATCTAAACTAATTTCCAGATATACCCTTCAGTCTCTTACTGAATCATGGTTAATGTTGTCAGCTGGATCATTACGCCGAACTTTGTTTTGCTGACGGGCAAAAACTTACGGGACCCATTCCCATTCGTGATTTCAAACCAACCTGATGTTGAAACGTGCAATTTTTTGCACAAAATTGGATATTTTACACACAAATTGATGGCTCTACAAAACGAAAAATATATTTCTGATGTAAATACAAATGGTTATGATAAAATATAAATTTGGCACAAATTCTGCTGTATTTGGAAGGTTTTAGAGATTGACCTGATTAAATTTGATACATTATCAGCCCGTAACCTTGGGTTCCATTACATACCAACAAGAAACCATCTGTACTGATAACAAGGAGGCGAAATGATTAAGCGCTATTTTCTACTGAGTACATCACTAATCATGGCTCTCATCTGGGCAACCGGGTGTAGTTCATTTCCCGGTATGAGCAGCAGCAGCAAAACCAAAAAAGTGCCTCAAAACAAGCTCTATGCCAGCGTACCGGCCGCTATGCGCGCGCCGGTCAAAGAAGCGACCTTTGATCTGAAAAAAGCCCAGGCAGACCTTAAATTGGCCAATGAAATGGTAAAATTGGCTGAGCTTAAAAAAGAGCGCAGCCTGCTTGAGAAAAAGCACGCCGATTACAATCTGGCCTATGCCGAAACCACCGTGAAAAAAGCGGAAATCACCATTGAGCGCAAACGTTTGGAAGCCATCGACAACGCCAATCTGGGGGACAAGGCATCCAATATTAAACAGATCGCCAAGCTAAAAACCAAAGAACTTAGTATTGAAACGGATCGCATCAACACCCAGGCAGAACTTTCCACGCTTGAGCTCGAGATAAAAAAACTGAGCAAAAAAGTGAATCAACAAAATGCGCGCGTCAGCGGCAAATCAGGCAAACACAAATAGACCGTAATGTTGGATTGACTTGTCCGCCGCGGTGGGCTTCAAGCCATTTGCTGGTAAAACGGGCTTCCATTCCCTGTAGGGCGAACGCCGGCTATCCATGGTTTGCAATACGATGACTTTGCCTAAACCCTGAATAGCCGGCGCCGAAGCAGGCAATGCATACCATCTTAACATTTCCACTTATTCATTGAAGGAGTTTAAAATGCATAAAAATTTAAGCATTTTTCTTCTGGCCGCCGCGGTGTTCATATTTTGCACAGCGTGTTCACCTAAAATTTACGGTACCGTTCGATTGGTGGATAATAACATGAAACCGGTTCAGGGCGAAAGCCCGGAGGGCACAGTGATCAATATGATCAACACGACGGCCAAAATGGAAAGCGCTTCGACATCGGCCCAAGTGGATGCCAAAGGCAAATTTGAATCCGCCAAAGAATCCATCACCAAAGGTACGTATAAAGTAGAAGCCAGCCGCATCGGATATACGACGGAGACCTTTACGGTAAAAATCGGCGGCAGTACGAGCAAAAAGCTCAAATTCAACCTTAAAAAAATCGAAGAGAGCCAACGCAGAACCATTGGCGGGGCTTCCACCGATGCCGATAAAATCGTCAATCCCGGTGAAGTCAATATCCAACCACCCGGAATGTAATACGATCTACCAGGCATTGTTTTGGTTCACGTATGCGTCCCGTTGTATGGCAGCAACAGGACGTTGGCATCTGCCCAAAAGTTCGGCGCCGGTCGAATGGCGCAATTGTAGGAGGGAAGCATTATGGCCAAGTCGCTCTTCAAATCCATCATGATTTTGCTGTCACTGTTGGTGTTATACGCCTGCAATACGCAAAAGCAGGTCGAGCTGGAAGTGTCGCTGTCCGTCAACTTGAACGGCAAACCAGCTCCTGGCATTCAAGTGCTCATCGACGGCGCTGCCAGTGGTGAAACCGACACCCAAGGGCAATTCATTGCACGCCTCCAGCGATTGCCGGGACAAGAGGTCAGCCTGTCTGTCAAAAGTAACAAGCCCGGCTACCGAATCGATCCATGGAAACAAGCCTTTGTGACCAAACTGGCCCAATCGGGCAAAGTTGAACGCTACCCTTACACGGTGGATCTCAAGGCTGAAGAGTTTTTCACCCTGGTAGCGACCGCCGATGGTGCGCCCATTGAAGGTGCCGATGTTCGGATTCAAAACAAGCGTGTCGGCCAAACCGACGCCAATGGTGAATATGTGGTGACCTATCGCGCCATGCCGTCTAAAGGATTTGCCCTAACCGTCAAGAAGAAGGGGTATCGATCCTGGCAAAAGCGAATGAAGGTCTCGCCCGGTGAACTGGTGGAAACGGACCTTAAAAAAAGCGAGCCCGCCGCCCGGGATGAAGCCGCCCCATCAGATGAAGCATCGGCGCCTGCCACCGAGGCATCCGTAAAACCCAAAGCAAGCCCCAGTGCGGCTACCAAAAAATCAACACTCACCATCGCCGCATTTTCCCATGCGTATGGGGTGTCCAAACCCCTGTCCGGCGTAATCGTGCGCATCAACGGCAAAAAATTGGGCAAGACCAACCGCAAAGGCTATTGGGTCTATAAGCATCGCTCAACCGGAGAAACCGTTAGCATAGGGCTCGCTGCCCCCGGCCATATTCCCGCCCAATGGGAAACCAAAGTCACCTTAAAAGGTAAACACAACGTCCAGCGCCACTTTTATCCGGCCACTCCCCCGGCCATTAAAGTGGGCATATATGGCCTGATTAACAACTCGCCCGAACAAGATCTTACCGCAGTTTTGGAACAAGCCGAATCATCACTTCGCGACAACCTTTTTATGTACCGCAGTTTTAAAGAAGTGCCCAAAGCCCAGCTGCGCGACATGATGCTGATGCAAACCTTGGACATGCAAACCATTACCACCAAAGGGTGGGAAAATACCCCCATGGTTGATCAGGTGGATATGATTTTATCGGGCAGCGTCACGAAAAATGACAGTGGATTTACGATCGAAACCACTTTGACCACAGCCGACGGAAAAATATTGCTGAGCCAGCTCAATACCGCCCGCAAAGAACGCGATATTCCAAGAACGTCAAAAATCATCGCAACGGGCATAGTGGACCAATTCCCCTTTGAAGGCACCATCGCGGCGATAGAGCCAGATGGCTATCAGATCAACCTGGGCCAGCACAACTATAAAATCCGACGCGGCAATGTCTTCCGCTACATGGATGCAAAGATGAATCGCAGCGGCCGGATCACCGGTTATCGTGAAGCGGGCCTGCTGCGGGTAATCAAAACCGAAGACAACGCCTCCTGGGTTGAAGTGGCCAGGCTTCAGAAAAACAGGAAGATCAAAGTGGGTGATAAGGTCATCCGGCGCGTCTATCTTGAAGAAGAGCGCGAGGCCGCCAAATCCTCACTGATTCTCATGGCCAGTGGAGGCAGCGAAACCAGCGCCACACCTTTATGGGGCGTTAATGTTTACCTGAACAATACCTGGGTGGGCACCACCAACGCCAAGGGTAAAGCTGAAGTACCGGTGCATATGGGGGAAGCGTATAATTTGCTTCTGTCGCGCCACGGCTACCAGTCGCTGCAAAGCACCGTTAACATCGATCAGGACAAATCGGTCAAAGCCTATACCTTGACCATGGCCAACGCCCTGTTCAAAGTGGACTCCGAACCCTCAGGTGCGGATATCTTTGTCGATGGTGTACAGATCGGAAAAACACCCCTGTTGGATGGTTCCCTGGTCAATTTCGGATTTCGCAAAGTGCGCCTCACCGTGGGCGGTGATTATCGCGATTGGGAGCGCGTCATCGAGTTTAACAAACCTGAAATGGCGCTGACCGGACCCGCCAAAGTTCGTTTTCTCAAAGACTACTATAAAATCGGTCAACTCGCCGAACAGAGCAACCAGGTCGACCAAGCCATCCAAGCCTATGGGGCCATTGAACGAGAAAACCCCGACTACTCCGATGCGCGCCACCACCTGGCCCAGCTTTACATGGACCAAAAAAGCGACTATGCCAATGCCATCAAAGAGTTTGAAAATGTGCTGGCCCTGCCACAAAACCAACAAATTATCTACAAACAATTTGCCATCACTTATACGAATCTGGGCCATGCCTACTACGAACAAGGCAACAAACTGATTTGGACGGACAAAGTGGCCGCTGCCCAAAATTTTGCCAAAGCCATTGCCAAACTCAAAATCGCCAGGCAAAACACCCGTTTTTTCCCCAACAACGAGTTTAATCAAGCGGTTCACGACACGTACTACTATCTGGCGATTGCCAGTCATAAACTCTATCTGGTCACCAAAAAAAGCGCGCTTTTGGCCCAGGCCGATCAAGCTTGGCGGGATTACTTTGATTTTTTCCCCAAACCATTAGAGGGTCAAAGCAATTTTGAAAATATTCGCAAGGCCGCCAGACAATATTGGAGCCAAATCAAAGAACTGAGCTAACAGGAGGCGGCATTTTGCGGTACCCGGTCCACACCTATGGGTGGATGGCGTTCATTGTAGCGACGCTCGTATACGGCAGCATGCTCTGGGCGGACGAACCGTCCGTTTCAGCACAGCCACACCAGGACGCGACGGCAGTTTCAGCCGAGCCGACACCTAAAACTGAACCCCATGCGCCCAAGGCCACTACCGGCCAAGAGAACGTTGCACCGGCAACAGCACACCAGGGGGGGGGGCCGGAAACCATTCCTGCTGAAGCCATTCCAGCAACAACTGAGCCCGTGGTGCCTGCTGCCGGCGATGCTCCCCCGGCCCAGCCGGATACGTCTACCCTTGCACCGTCACCTGCAGCAGATGAGGCGAGCAAAACCCAGGCTCCGGCTCAGACGCCCGAGCCCCCCCAGGCCATTGAACCTGTCTTTTCGCGGTCACTGACCATGATTCAGACCGGGCATAACGATGCCAATCCGATGTGGTCGCCGAAAGGTGACCTGTTGGCATTTGAACGCGGTGTGGGGGACAAACGCAAAATTATCATTGCGCAACGTGATGGCAGTGTCGTTCAGACCATCTATTTTGAGACCCCTGAAGACGAAGACGCCATGCAATTCTTCTTTCCCGGCATTACCGACACGGCCAGTTACAACGCCGGCATGAGCTGGTCCACCGACGGCCGCAGCTTGGTCTTCATGAGCAATGCGGGCAGCGGCAACTATGATCTTTATCTGCTGACTGATCTGGGCCGGGATGAGACGGTCCGCCTGACACAGCACCCGGGAAAAGACAGCCACCCACATTGGTCGCCCATTGCCGGCAAACTGGTCTTTGTATCCGGGCGCACGGGCAAGGCCAACATCTTTAGCATGGATCTGATCACCCGCAGAAGCACCCAATTGACCAACGGCCCCAAAATGTATCTGTATCCGCAGTGGTCGCCCAACGGGCAACAAATTGCCATGATTTACGGCGCCAATGAAAATCACGATATCTATCTGATCCAGGATCTGACGCGACCTTTCAAGAGCACCCGGGCATTGACGACCTGGGATTACGATGACCTGCGTCCGGTCTGGTCGCCTGACGGCAAAAAAATCGCTTTTTACTCCAACTATAACCCACAGGGAGATCAAAAGCTGTGGTCGATTATCGTCATTGCAGCCGATGGCAGTGATCCCACCGAAGGCGCGGGCCTGATCGCAAAGGTCGTCGCCCGGCAGGTCATACCGGATATCGAACAGGGTCCGGCGTGGATGCCCGACAGTCAGCACATCGTCTATATCAAAAACGATGAACAAGCCTTTAATCCGATTCACCTGGTGGACATTGATGAAAAAAAACCCATGCCTATTGAGACCGGCACGAAGATGAACCACGACGTCACCTGCGCAAAAGACGGCACCTTGGCCTTCCGCGCCCAAGTGGAGCAATGGGACCATATCTATATTGCCCAATTGAGCAGTGATCCGGCATCGCAAAAGGAGCAACCATGAAAAAGACGTTGCTCATCGGGGTACTGGCATGGGTAGTGGCGCTGCCGGCCTATGGCGCCAAGCCGACCCTGCAGCAAGGGCTGAAATTGTATCAGCGCCACCATTATCGTGAGGCTGCCCACCTGCTTCACAGCCAACTGGGCAACAGCGACACCAGCCAAGAAGCTGCATTGCAGCTAAGCTTCGGCATGGCCAGCCTGGCCAATGCCCGCTGCTATGATCAACTCTATCAAGCCGCCCTGGCCGTGCAGCATGATTATCTCAAACACTTGGTAGCCGCCCAGCAACCCAAAGAGAGTCGCAGCCGGTTGGCCGGCTTTTACCTGGCCAAAGCCCACTTGGCCTCCGGAGATTTTAAAGCGGCCGCCACCGGGCTCGAACGTTTTTTAACCTATGCGGACACACCCGAGGACGCCCGAATCGAAGCCCGCGTTACATTGGGAACCGTCTATCACCTTCTGGGCCGATCTAAAAAATCCCAAACAACCTGGTCCACGGTGCCTTCCCAAAGCCCCATCGCCAGAACCTTTCTGGCCGCCGCCTACCAGCGAACCGGGCAGACCCGGCAGCAGCCTGCGCAAATGGCCGATGCAGCCCTGTCCGAACTGACCGCCAGCGGCAACAAACTGGCCGTTCAATGCGCCGGCTCACTTCTGGGGATTTCCAACCAAACCGGCCAAGTGGCCCAGGGTTTTAAGATTTTAAACCATACGAATTTACAAGCATTTGCCCACGAAGAGGTATTGGCAGCCAATAAAACCATTCGTTTTTATGACCCAACCTTATTGCGGCACCTGGCAGATTTTTACAATCTTGCCGCCATCCAAGCCCTGCAAAAAGCAATGGCAGCCAAGCAAGCCAAAACCCGATCTGCGGCGGTCTATTATTTGGGGGAGGCTTATGACCAAGCCGGGCAATCCCAAGCTGCTGTGGATGCTTTCAGCCAATTTTTGGCTAACCATCCCCAGCCAAAATCCATCAAGCAACGCGCCCGGGTACAGCAAGCGGCGCTGAAGATGCGTTTAAACCCGCCGACCGATCCACCGGCATCACTTCAGCCTTTTATAAGACCCGATGCAGGACCGGCGTTGATCAGCGACGTGGTGCTGGCGTGCAGTGAGCTGCAGATCGACTGTCCCCCCGAGGCAGTCAAGCGAGCTTCGGCCCTGTGGCAACAATCTCAGGGCAGGCCACCCGTCAATTTGAGCCTGGCCCTGGGACGCCATTACCGGCAACAGGCCCAATACGCCAAGGCCCTGGTCCATCTGGAAGGCGGCCGGGATAAAAGCCGTAAAAACCGCATCGAGACCAATCCGCCGGTCATGCTGATCGAACTGGCACGTGCGTATTACCATTCCCGGCAATTTTCCGAAGCCTTGGAAATCTATTTTGAAATGAGCAAACAGTTTCCCGCAGTGCGCCAAATCCAGGTGGCCATTCAAGGTATTTACGCCATGGAAGAACAAAGCGCCGGGGATGCAAAAATATTTTAAGCTGCATAAATAATAAAAAGCGATGGGTACCGAGCAATCCAAATTGATGAAGTTATGCACAACACTAAGTTAAAGCATCTGATGATGATTTAATTATCCTTTAGCTAGTTGGAGGAAATTATGAAACGGTTATACATTTATCTGAGCGTTGTAACGATGACCCTCTTCGGCGTTGGGCTGTTGCAATCCCCGGTGAGCGCCCAGAGCGATACCACTTTAACAGGCGGTGTACTTAACTACGGCGAATATGGCCGCCCGGTCACTTTGGATCCCATTACCAGCAATGACATGATCTCGTTGCGCGTCAGCGAGCTCGTATTTAATGGGTTGGTGGCCATCAACGAAAAGCAAGAAGTCGTGCCCGACCTGGCTGAGCGTGCCGAAGTGACAGAGGACGGCCGTATCTATACCTTCTACCTGCGTCAAAATGTCACCTGGCATCCCCGTGAAGGTGAAGCAACCAAACCCTTCACTGCCGATGATGTCATTTTCACTTACAACATCATGATGCACCCTAAAACCATCACCCCCCTGAAGGTGCGCTATGAGTTTATTGCATCCGTTACCAAAATAGATGATTACACCGTCCAGTTTAACCTTAAGCGACCGATTCTAAATGCCTTGGCCAAGTTCAGTTTCAAAATCATTCCGAAACACGGACCTGCCAACAGCGAATTTTTGTCTCGCGAAGATCCGTTTGTGCAAAGTCCCATTGGTACGGGCCCCTATATCTTGCGCAACATCACCGCGGATCGCGAAGTCATTTTGGTCGCCAACGAAAACTATTACAAAGGCCGGCCCAACATCGATAAATTCGTCGCCCGGCCCTTTGCCGATCAGAACATCATGGGGCAAGCCCTGATGTTTAACGCCATTGACATGATCGTATTGGTCAACCATCGCGACATCCCTCAAATCCAGGGCGACAAGCGATTCGTCCTGCAACCGTACAATGCGCTTTCCTACTCCTTTTTCGGATTCAACCTGCGCAACCCGCTGCTGTCCGACAAGCGAGTGCGCCAGGCGTTTACGTATGCCGTCAACCGCCAAGAGATGCTCGATTCCTTCTTCCAGGGTCAGGGCACCATCATCTCAGGCCCCTTTGCACCCGGCAGCTGGGCCTACAACCTGGATATCCAACCCATGCCGTATGATCCCCAAAAAGCCATCGCGCTGCTTACCGAAGCCGGTTTTGAGCGCGGCAGCGACGGTATCATGGCCAAAGGGGGACAAAAGCTCAAGTTGATCCTCAAAGTTCCCATCGCCAAAGAGAGCGAGGCCGTCAAACGGGTGGTGCTGGCCTTTAAAAACTACCTCAGCAAAATCGGGGTCCAGATTGAAGGTGAATTTTTGGAGTGGATGGCCTGGAAAGAAGATATCTTTTTGCATCACGACTTTGACATGATGTTTGCCTCCTGGGTGTTTGACGATTCCGCCGATATCTCTTCCTTATTTCACTCCGCGGAAATCGGCCAGTGGAAAAATAATTTCGGCGCCTACTCCAATCCGGAAGTCGACAGCTTAATCGTGGAAAGCAAGCTGACACTGGACCATGAAAAACGGCGGACCATCAACCGCAAACTGCACGCCAGGATTGCAGACGAGAGCCCCTATGTCTTTTTGTGGACGCTGACCAACTACGCCGCCTACAATAAGAAGGTGCGGCATGTGGCCATTCATCCCTATAAGTTCTTCTCTTTTGCAGATGATTGGTACATCCCGAAATCCGAACAACGATAGGCGTCTTTTTTCAACTGAACCGCCATGGATCGCCATGGCGATGGCTGACCGATGAACTGCTGCTTTGCGCGCCCAAAGGATCGTCGATGGTCAAATTAGCCGCCCTGAGACCCGTGGCCCGTGCGCTGGCCAAAGAGATCATCATGACCCTGTTGTTGTTGCTGGGTGTCAGTGCGGTGGTCTTTGGGGTACTCTACCTGGCCCCCGGCAGCCCCTTCGGCAGCATGTGGACAAACCCGAGCGGTGAAGGCGGCCTGGGCGCATCGGCGCTGAACTGGCCGTATTTCAAATGGCTTTGGCGGCTCGTGCACGGTGATCTGGGCCACTCCACACGCTCCGGTCTGCCCGTATTGGGTGAAGTGGTGCGCACCGCCATTAACACCTTGCAACTGACTTTGGGTGCTTTACTCGTCAGCCTTTCCATCTCCCTGCCCTTGGCCGTCTACACGGCGCGCAAAGGCATAACCCCTACCACATGGGGCCTGACCGCCTTCAGTTACATCTTATCCGCCCTGCCTGCCTTTTGGTTCGGCTATATCGTCATCTTTGTGGCCATGCATCAATTCGGCATTTTCCCGTTGGCCTACGGTGCCGCCAACGCCAAGGGGCAGTGGGTCTATATGTTGTTGCCGGTGCTGGTTCTGGGGTTGTGCAGCGGCGGGCTCAGCGAAATGGTGCGTTACTTGCGCGAAGAACTGATGCGCGTTTTGGCCCAGGATTACATTCGCACTGCCCGAGCCAAAGGGGCGGCGGTTTGGAAACATGCCTTTAAAGAAGGCATCTTGATCCCCATCACGGAAACCGTGGCTTCTAAAATTCCTTTTATTCTCGGTGGGGCGGTGGTGGTCGAACAAATCTTTAATTGGCCCGGCATGGGACGGTTGGCCTGGCAAGCGGCCCAAGACCGCGACTACCCCTTGATTATGGGAATCACCCTTATGGCTGCCGTCTTGGTGCGCCTGGGCAGCTTGATCAAACAAATCGTTCACATTATGGTCAACCCAAGGATGTCGCAGAACTAAGAAATGGACGATTCTACGATGATGGCTTGGGAGTTTTATAAGGCTTTAGAGGGATGCAAGGATCAAGTTTTAAGTTTTAGGTTTTAAGTTTTAAGGGAAGGATTGGAATCGATTCTGCAAAAACCCTTGCGATTGAGCTGGAAAGGTACGAATACCCCCAACATAGGTGAACAATTTATCAGCGCAGTACAATCGACAGCATACATCAACTTAAAACATAAAGCCTAAAACTTAAAACCGGGAGAAGTGTTTAATCACAAATCGATAGCAGACCGACACAACCCATGAAAAAATTCACCCAACATACCCTGCGCATCAATGATTTTTCGCAAGTTCCGTTCTGGCGCAAGGCCCAGCCATTGGATCTGGTCTATATCGGGTATGGCTTGCTTATTGTTATATTGGTCATCGGCTCTTATTTGCTGGGCGCCGCCGACCTGTTACCCCAAGATCCCCAAGCCATCCAAATGGAACAGCTCAATGCCCCCCCCAGCTTGAACACTCATTGGCTAGGCACCGATTTTATGGGCCGCGATATCCTCTCGCGTCTGATTCTGGGCATTCAAGCCTATTTCTTGCCCGGATTGTTGGCCATAGCCATTGCCTTGGTTTTGGGCAGTGCCTGCGGACTGATCTCCGGGTATTGGGGTGGACATTGGGACACCCTCATCACGTACCTGACCAATCTGGTGGACTCGTTTCCCCGCCTGGTTCTGATCTTATTGATGATCGCCGCCTTTAAACCCGACATTTACATTATCATGGCGGTGGTGGGCCTGACCCATGTGCCGGCCGTGACCTCATTAATTAAAAGCAAAGTGACCTTTCTCAAGCAGCAGAACTTTATCGAAGCGGCTGTGGCGCTGGGGTTGACCAACCGCATCATTATTCTAAAGCATATATTGTGGCACAACTGCCGCGCCCTGCTCATTATTCAAGCCACCTTGGGCATGGCCGAAGCCATTTTAATCGAAACCAGCCTGAGTTATTTGGGCTTTGGGGTTCAGGAGCCGATTCCTTCCTGGGGCAACATGGTCCAAGCCGGTGCCAACTATCTGTTACAAGGGCAATTTTGGCCCTCCACCGCCCCTGCATTGGCCATTTTATTTACCATTTTGGGATTTCACCTGTTGGGAGACGGCCTCAACAATATACTGGAGCGCAAGCAAGCCCGATGACCCAACCCACCGTATTGGATATTCAGAATCTGCGCACCTATTTCTATTCCCGCAGCAAGCAAGCGTTCGTGCGATCCGTGGACGGTGTCAGTTTGCGCATTGCCAAGGGCCAAACATTAGGCATCGTAGGAGAAAGCGGCAGCGGCAAGAGCGTCACGGCCATGTCGGTGATGGGCCTGATCTCCGGACGACCCGGGGTTATCACCGGCACTATCGGGCTGCACACCGCTAAAGGCAAGGTCAATTTACTGCAAGGACTGGACAAATACACCCTCATCAAACAAGACAACGGCCGTATCATGCATGTCGCCAAAGACACCCGACGTTGGCAAAAACTTTGCCGGCGGGCCATGCGCGGCATTCGCGGTCGTCAGGTGGCCATGATCTTTCAAGATCCGCGCAGCGCCATGAACCCGTTTCAAAGCATCGGCCGCCAAATCAGTGAAACCATAAGACTGAACAGCACCATCAAAAACCGTCGCAACGCACGCCAACGTGCCCTTTACTGGCTGGAACAGGTACGCATCGACTCCCCCCGCCTGCGGTACCATAACAACCCATACGGACTTTCCGGGGGCATGTGCCAACGGGCCATGATCGCCATGGCCATGGCGGCCGAACCGGAGCTGCTGATCGCCGATGAACCCACCACCGGATTGGATGCCACCATCCAAAGCCACATTGTCGCTCTGATGGGTGAACTCAAAACAGAATTGGGCGTAACGACCATGCTCATCAGCCATGACATCGACGTGATCCGGCAGTTGGGCGACCAGGTTGCCGTGATGTATGGTGGCACCATCCTGGAACATGGCCCCGTGGACAAAGTGCTCGATGACGCCATGGCACCCAAACACCCCTATACCGCAGCTCTGCTGGGCTCCATACCGGACCCGAAATTGATCCAGGCCAAAGGCAAGTTAAAGGCCATCACCGGCGATGTACTGGACACCATCAATGTCCCCAAAGGGTGCCGATTTTTTCCGCGTTGCCGTCGGGTGAATGCTGCAATACAGACCGCCTGCATCGCTCGTGAACCCGAATTGAAAGATGTGGCCGGCGGCCACCAGGTCCGCTGCTGGTTATATCAAAAACCATAAGCCTGAAGGCCCATTACTGATTATGACCGAAGCCATTCTGGAAGTTCAAAATTTAAAAAAATCCTACCGGCAACCGCGCAAGCTGTGGCGGACCAAAGCGCATGCCATCCCGGCGGTGGATGATGTCAGTTTTTATATACGGGCCAATGAAACTTTGGGTTTGGTGGGTGAAACCGGCTGCGGCAAAACCACCATCGGCCGAACCATCATGAAGCTGACCCCGGCCGACCAGGGGCGTATCCTCTTTAACGGGCAAGACATTACCCACATGTCCACGCGCCGCTTCCGGCCCTGGCGCCACCACATGCAGATGATCTTCCAGGATCTGGATGCCGCGCTCAATCCCAAAATGCGCATCAAGTCGATTCTCAAAGAGGCCCTGTGCGTCCGCCAACATCCTTCAAAAACAGTGCTGGATCAACGTCTGGAACAATTGCTGGAGCAGGTCAACATAAAAAAAAGCAAACTGAGCAACTATCCCAATGAGCTTTCCGGCGGTGAAAAGCGCCGGGTGGGCATTGCCCGCGCGCTGGCCGTAGGCGCCCGCTTTCTTGTGGCGGACGAGCCCACCAGTGCCTTGGATGTCTCCATCCAAGCCCAGGTGATCAATCTGTTGCGCAAGTTGCAAAAGGACCTGGGGCTCTCTTACCTGTTTATCTCCCATGATTTGCGCATCGTTGAATTGATCAGCCACAAAGTGGCCGTCATGTACCTGGGCCAAATCGTAGAAATGGGCTTGGCCGGCCGCATCGCCCATGCGCCGCGCCATCCCTACACCCAAATTTTATGGTCTTCCCTGGTGGAAAAAACGAGCCAGGAGACCCTGCTGACGCCCTATAAACCTGCCGACAGCGAATGGGGCGTTTTTGATTTTGAGCGCCCCGCCACCGGCTGTCGTTTTGCCCCCCGCTGTCCCACTTTCCAGGCCAAAGGCCGCCCCGACATCTGCACCGATCCTGCCTCAGCCCCCCTGTTGCGCGACGTTGACGAAGCCCATAAAGTGGCCTGCCATTTTCCACTATAAATCCATGGTTAAAGGCGATACAGGTGCTTTTTTAAAGACTCCGGACACCCTGCCCACCGGTCAAAATGTTGCCAGGGTTGACTGGCCAAACCCGTGTAATGTTTGAGCGCTGAAACGCCGGCTAGATTGACATGCATCCCCATGTTCGTTATAAACCATTACTTCTTTTCGAATCCGGCTTGATATTGTTATCAAAGGACACCCTGATGCCCGGCACTGCTTTTAGACACGAACGCCTTACGCTGTCATCCATCTGCCTTTTACTTCTGCTTCAATTATATGGATGTGTGCATACTTCCCAATTGGAAATTCAGAATCAAAAAGTGAAAGTATCTGAAATTCCGGCAAAATGGAAGTCCAAACCCGTCGTGATACTGGACAGCCACACGGAGTTGAAATTCATCAAAAATCGAACGGCCAATATTGTCAAACAAAAGGACATAAAGTGGGTCTTTATCAATAAGCGAAATCCCAATTGGTGGGAAAACATCTCCCTCTATGACCATGGTATTTTTGAAAAGCCGCTGAACGTCAAAGCAACGGCTCATTACCCCGATGGGAGTCGGTGGCGCTTGCCGCCAGAAAAAATCAAGAGAAAAAAAATTGATTTCCATAACACCTTTAGGAACTCTTTTCTTATTCCAAAATATGATAAAGGTGTCATTATTCAATTGGAAGTCCGGCGAACCTACTTCCAACCGGAATTCATTTCAACCTTTATTTTACGTCATAATTCCCCAACCCTGCATCGAAAAATCACTTTGATCCTGCCGGAAAGCAGTCAAATAGTATTCGGGCTGGAAAATCAAGAGAGCGCCGATGTGGAGCAAACGTCTGCTATTGAGAACGGTCAAAAAACCATAAGCATTACAGCCGATCTTTTGCCAGGTCGCATACCCAATTGGCAGACCGAATATCCCGAGCAATGGTATGCGGCAGTACATGTGAGTTTTCCACCAAAAGGCAACCAATCCTATTCTTGGCAACAACTGGGTGACTATTATCTGGAGCAGGCGGGTGAGGCCTTCGCAGCTTCAACTGCCATTAAAAAACTTGGCGCGACCATCCAGGGCCAGAGCAAAGAAGAGATTATAAAAGACGCATTTTCCACAATCGTCAATAAAGTAAGATACCACGGCGACTGGGAGGGACGCTTTGGCTATTTCCCACGCAAGGCCAAAGTCATAATGGACCAAGGCTACGGTGATTGCAAGGAGATCAGCACACTGTTGCACACGCTGTTAAAAACAAAATCCATTAATACGCGATTAAGTATGATCTCCACCTGGACACACTATCAACCCCATACGCGATACCCAAGTTTAGACAACTTCAACCACATGATTTTAGCGTGCCCGAATAAAAAAAATCAATATAACTACCTGGATGGCACTCACTATTGGGCGAACGCGAAAAACTCATACTACAACTTGATTGGTCGAACAGCTTTTGTCTTGGAGCCCGGCAACTCCCGGCTGGTTAGAATCTCTCAGGGTGATTCATTCAAAAGCCGCATCACTACTCGGACCAAACTCATTCAAGAAGACAAAAGTGGACGATGGATGATTAAGGGAAAGATCAAACTTATGGGATTTCCGGCGCTGCGTTTTTTCAGCTATCTTAATGGCAGCCAAAGCACGTATAAAGCCGGGCTCATTAAAGAATTCCTGCAAACCCAATTTGGTATAGTACCCATACATGCTGAAGTTCAATCGTCCAATTGCGATAAAGCCGAAATCACCTACAAGGCACACTTTCAGAAGAATTATATCGCACTGGGCAAAGGCGGATTCAAACTCGCACTACCCCAACTCTACCAACAGTCTGTTGATGACCAGTTGGTAGAAAAGTTCGGCCCGGTTTTTATGGAGCCTTTTGAGCAGCAAGATTCTTGGGAACTTCCCGCATCCCCAAAAAATAAACAATTATATGGCTTTGATATGGCGTTTGCCCATCAACAATGGTCCGGCAAGGGCACCCATGTCACGCGGAGCTATTGGCAGCTTGCACAAACCTTTGATTCAGATGACGAACATTTGGAAACATGGTCCAAACACTGCAAGCGTTCCGGAGACAATTTGATATGGAACTGAAAATTTGTCCTAAAAAAATCAGTGCAGTGCTTTTAGGCCTAATGCTATGGAGCTGTTTGGCATCATGCGTTACAATGCTGCCACCGATGATGACAAGTGAAAATCGCAAGTTACCGACAGATCAATGGAAGAAATTCGGTGCATTTTATGAATATGATGAAATGCGAATTCTGATCGATGATTTCGACACTGGAAGTGGCTTCTTTACCCATTATATTCTGAATCAAAAAATTAACATCTTGAACCGGAAAGGCCTACAATATGGCACCTTTGAAATCCAAAAGCTGGGTGAAATCGTAGCCCGATTCGATCTTCAACTTATATCCCCACAGGGAAAAGAGGTGGCCCTCAATATTGCAAAAATTCGTCAAAAGTACATTGATACAGGTAAGGTCATTGTCCCCAAGGTCGAACCGGGTTGCCAGATTCTTCTTAAAATAATATTCACAAAAAACCGTATCTTGGA
Source organism: Desulfobacteraceae bacterium (assembly GCA_050305555.1). GTDB lineage: Bacteria > Desulfobacterota > Desulfobacteria > Desulfobacterales > Desulfosarcinaceae > JARRKU01. Next base: position 24,615 of record JBNLFN010000104.1, read on the forward strand.
CGACTACGAGCACTGGTTCAGAAAGCCCATCCCAGTGCTTAAAAGCCGTTTTTCCTTCTTTCGTCCTCCAGACATGCATTTTCAATGTAAAAATTATGGAACCATTGGTGAGCCCCAACAGCTAAATCCTGGAACCCGGAAAGGCATGGTCTGGAACGGCATGAACATGCTTCCCCAAGACGATACCTTTGAAAACAACTGGCGATTCGATTTGGAGCCACGAGTCCATTTAAGGTTGACAAAATTTCATAACCAGTATTTCACATATCATGCGCCCGGATGGGAACTTATCGCCAAAAGGTACCGCGCCTATTTACTGTCACCGTCCCTGTTTACGAATCGCTCCAAAATTAAAAAACTAGCTGAAGAGATCACCCGGGGAATCGAAGGAGAGCGTGAGCAAGCGGCAGCCATTCTATCATATGTTCAGAATGAAATTTCAAATGTGGAAGATGGTCACATCAATTTTGAAGCAATCAATATCCATAATGTCCTTGAGATAAAAAGGGGCGATCGGTGGAGTATCGCTCTTGTTCTAAAAGAGATGTTAGAAAGCCTCGGTTTCAAGGTAAGTGTCTATGTGACGAGATCCCGTGACTGGGGAGGGTTCGATCCGGAAATTCCATCCTGGCGACAATTGTATTTTCCACTTGTGGTAACAAATATTGACGGAAAACCGCAAATTGCCTATCATTATGAGGCCAACGTCGGTATGGGCGAATACCCGATTAACTTTTTTGATAATCAGGCGATGAATCTGGAAGATGGCGCTATCGTACCCTTGCCGGATCCTCTATACCGGCACTTTAAGGCCAGCTTCAATGCAACCGTCTCATTGAACAAATGGGACAGCGACCACCTCTGGAAACTCAACTACAGTCAATATGCCGGAATGTATATACGCAAAGAACTAATCAACGAATCAAATTTACGGCAACGACGGTACTTTGAAAAAATGGCCAAACAGTATGATGCTCAGAATGAAGTCACCCATTTCCAGGCAGATGGATTGAATGTCCGCGGGGATGTGCAGGTTACGCTGAAGCTTAAAAATAAAGACTTCAAAATAGCACGACCCGGAGCAGCACAATATTCTCTGGCGCCTTGGTATTCAACCCATTTTGAACACTATGATCCATCCATGCAGACGTCCTATGACAGTGGCCTTGATGTTACTTTTGAAGAGAACCTTTTGATCAAAACACCAACCGGCAAAACAATAACGGTGCATCACGCGTGCCTGCCACTGGACAACGACCTGTTTTCTCAAGAGTGTGTTAATAAAAAAACCCCTGAAGGCATTTTGCTAAAACGCAAAATCGTCCTTAAAAAAGGAAAGCTTGGATCGGATCAATTAGTGGCCATCCTCCCCGATATCGAAAAACTCAATCGAATCGACGAATCCTACGTTATTGAAAAATGAAAGTGAGGTTCTATAACGGGTCCTGCACCATTCTATGCCCGCCTATTGATAACTCCAATTACAATTACTGCGCATCTCAATTACCAATTTTTCTTTTTATAAAACCGCTTTTCGGATACGGCTGGTTAAACCGTCAAAAAACTGCCCCCGCTCAGTCCCGTCTTGTTTTGAATTCTCTTCTCCTGGCTTGACGCATTGCATCACACTGAAAAAATTTGTGAAAAAATAAAAGTTTGGCATGCATTGTGTATTAACACCGTACAGTGTATTCGATACACATCGCATTTTAGGCTGCAATGCATCAACGTTTAATTCAGACGGTTGTCGTTAGGCGCCACCAAACCACATGAAGAAATGAGGCGGTTTGATGCAAGTCTGTAACCCAATAATTTTATGCTATCTCTGCAGGCTGACCCCATTGCCATCAAAACGATATCACACCCTGCAGGTACGATCTCATACAGCGCAAAACCAAACCCGCAAGAGGATGATTGAAGCGGCGCCTTTTCTATGCCGCTGGTGATCTGTCACGCACCATAACCAAATAAGGCTATCAAAGTGTGGGTCGGAAAGACATTTTGGCTTCCTGCCTTAATGAAAACCGTCATTTTGTTAGCTTCCAACTTCGGAGGTGAATGATGAAAAAGCAAAAAGACGCCATTCAAAGAAATATCTGTTTGTTAACCGCCCTCATGTTTCTCTGTTTTGCATCGCTCTTGACGGTGGCGGGTGTAAACGGGTTGCATATGCTGATCTATGCTGCAGCACCTTGTTTCTTTCTATTTATATTGTTTTTGTACAGCGCCCAGGCCACACCGCAAATGCTAAAACAGGTCATTAAAAACAGTGAGAACCCACGCTTCTGGTTCTAAAAAAGAATAAGTTCGTTTGCACCATCATCTGCTTGCGCATCAAGTAATCTTTACGCAATCTTTATACACTTGGGTCTATTTCGTATTATATTGAACCAAGTGTTTGAAATATCCCGCTACAGCACATTTTACGTTGCAGATGAAATCGGAGGCAAATGAACATGCCCAGCCAAAACAGCTTGCATCCGGCCCGTTCAACCCTATGTTTTTTACTATACCTTGGGTTGTGGGCGTGCTCCCAAAGCGCGACGCCCACGGCCCACCAACAACTCGACACCGCGGAGGCCGGCATGCCCCTTTTACAACAAGAGCAGACGTCACCCGCATCGATTCCGCCCATCGATGCGGCCGTACCGGACATCATCGAAACCGCCACCTTTGGACTGGGGTGATTTTGGGGGGTTGACGCCCAGTTTGGGGTCATTGACGGCGTGATCCGCACTCGAGCCGGATACGCCGGCGGCAAAAAGCCCAACCCGGACTACGGTCATCTGGGCGATCATACCGAGACCGTCCAAATCGATTACGATCCCCGGCGCATCACTTATAAGGATTTACTGCGCATCTTCTGGAAGAGCCATCGCCCGGGACAACGCTCATGGAACCGGCAATATATGAACGCTGTTTTTTATCACAATGAAGCGCAGCGCCGACAGGCGGAAGCGACCCAAGCCACCGTCCAAGAACAGACCGATGGTGCCGTGCACACCCAGGTGCTTCCCCTGCGGGCTTTTTATCGTGCCGAAGATTACCACCAGAAATACCTGCTCAAACGGCGCTCGGATCTGGCCAAAGTGATGGCGCGGATCTACCCGCTGTTCAACGATTATGTCGATTCCACCGCCGTCGCACGTCTCAATGGCTACGTGGGCGGTTATGGCAATAAAGATCAATTGGCACAGGAGATTGAAAATCTGGGACTGAGCATGTCGACTCAGAAAAAGCTGCTTGAACTGGTAGGAAAATAAAGATAGGCCACATAAAGATCAAACATCTCATTCACAGGACGATCGCCCGCATGTGACCAGGCCAATGGTCCGCCATCCAATTTTCGATTGTATCCTTTACCATCCTTGATATAGATAAAGACGCTTTTCATATATCAGTGATTCAATCCCATATACTGCGGAGATACGCAATGAGAAACACCTTGATAGCCGTTATCGGAATAGTGTTGATCTGGACGGGTTTGTGTTTTGCCGGGGAAGATGGCGACCATATCTGCTTCCATCGGATCGATGCCGATCAAGACGGCAGGGTCACCTTTAAGGAATTTGCCGAGCATTACGGCAAGGATGAAATAAAATTCAAAACTGCGGATGCGGATGGTGACGGCCAACTGACCCATGATGAGTACCATGTCGCCCTGGGTCATGGGGCGGCGGATAAACACACCGCAAAATGAGATATCGGCAGCCGGCGACGACGGATCTATGGTTCAATGCAAAGGTGGTGAAACCCATTGTCGATGTGAAGGTTTACCGTTTCACCAGACCTTTAAAGCAGGGGATGCACAGCGTTTGGGCCCTATAGCGACGGGAGCGGGTCTCCATGACCGATTCGCCGCATGCTTCGCAGATCAGGCTGTTTACAACTCTGGCCTCTCGGGGCAGGGGCTGTTCAGCAGGTTGAATATCAAAGATCTCCTCAAGACCGGCTGTCATGAGCCAGCTTGCCATATTGTCACGGGTTTCACGGAGCAGGGCCTCTTCATCCGGGCTTAGCGCCGTCTTACGGCGTTTTTCGTTCAATGCCGCCACCTTCTCATGTTCCCGGGGATTGAGATTCGGACGAATCAGCAGGCGGGCGGCTTTGCCGTCGGCGCGTCGAAAAAAGGTGAATGCGTTTTTGCCGTAATCCTTATGTACGAGATTGCCCTTGCCGAAGGTACAGCCGGTAAGGCACTGGATAGCGTCCACCGCACACATATCGGTTTCCACAAGGACCACCAGCTCTTCATCCCGGGATCGGCCGCAAAGCTCGGTCAGGACCCATTCCGAGGCACGGATGCCGTAGGCCAATCCAGGACACCAATGGCCATGGAAGGCAATTGCCTGATCGATAAGGTCTTGGGATAACGTACAGCGCATGACATTGTCTCCTTTGAATGGGCTGGGTTTGAAAGTACCACGGTTCCGCTGACAAAATTTACCCTATCAAATATCAAATGGCGGTTCGAGTCCCTTTCGCTAAATCGAACCGGAAAAACACTTTAAATCGGCATTTGACGTTTTTTGAACATCAGGTGGTGCACGCCCTTACCACGGGTTTTCCCGTCCGGCGTCAGGTTGGAATCACCAGGGGAAATCCCTTGTGGTGATGGATCTCCACATTGATGTCATAGACCGCCTTGATGATTTTTGCCGTCACCTGCCCGGGGGTAACCGCTGCATGGATGCCGCCGTTTTTTAAAAAAAGGCATTTGTCGGCGAACCGCAAGGCCGTGCTGAGATCATGCAGGGTCATCACCGCGCAGACCCTGTGTTCCTGGATCATTTGACGGGTCAGTTTTAATATTTCCACCTGATTTTTCAAATCCAGACTGCTGGTGGGTTCATCCAGCAACAGCAGGCGGGGCTCCTGAACCATGGCCCGCCCCACGGCCACCTTCTGCAGTTCACCGCCGCTCATGCGATCGATGGGGCGCATGGCCAGCTTTTCCAAGTGCAGGCTTTTGATGGCGCCGTCTACGATCCGCAAATCTTTTTTATTGGCCCGAAAACGGATGTGGGGCCGGCGGCCCATGAGCAGAGCATCGAAAACGGTCATCCTGGCGGTGGTCTGCCGTTGCGCCACATAGCCGATGCGCCGGGCCACGCCCATGGTATCCAGTTTAAGGATATTTTCGCCTTCCACCAGAACAGATCCGCCGGAAGGTTTCAGGATGCCGTTGATGCAACGCAGCAAGGTGGTCTTGCCCACACCGTTAGGGCCGAGGATGGCCACCACTTCACCTGGCCGGACAGCGAAAGTGACGCCATCCAGCACGGGCCGGCCATTGTACTTGAAGCGCATGCCGTTGATATCCAGGATCATCGCATGGGCCCTTTCATGATCAAGACCAGAAAGACCGGGGCTCCCATAAAGGCCGTGAGGATGGAGACCGGCAACAGGTGCGGGGCCAGGATGAGACGGGCCGCCGTATCCGATACCACAAGCAGGAGCGCGCCCAGCAGGAAAGAGGCCGGCAGCAAAAATCGGTAGTCCGCGCCAATGAGCCGCCTGACCATATGGGGGCAGACCAGACCTACAAAACCAATAATGCCCAAAGCGGAGACGATTACGGAGGTGACCAGAGAAGCGACCAACATGCCGAGAAGCCGGACCCGCTCCACCCGGACGCCTAATCCTTTGGCGGTTTCATCGCCGGCCTCCACGGCATTGTAATTCCAGGTGTTGGCCATGAAATAGAGGGCAGCGGCCAGGGTTACACCCGTCAGGACGGACAGCTCCTGCCAGGTGGCCCGCGCCGTATCGCCGAAAGTCCAGAACACCATGGCGGCCAGTTGCACGTCATCGGCAAAAAACTGCAGAAACATGGTGCCGGCGGTAAACAACGCGCCCAGGGCCACACCGGCCAAAATCATGGTTTCCGGGGTGGTGCCGCGCAACCGGGCCACTGCCACGATAAAGCAAGCGGCGAACATGGAAAAAACAAAAGCGGTTGCCGTTGTAACTGCAGGGTTGGTCAGGGTAACGGCGCCGATTTGACTGCTGGTCATGGTTCCCGATCCGAGGATCATGACGGAAAAGGCGGCCCCAAAGGCCGCGGCATGGGAAATGCCCAGCGTGAAAGGTGAGCCCAGCGGATTGCGCAAGATGGATTGCATCACCGCGCCGCTCACCGACAGGCCCGCACCAGCCACTATGGCGGCCAATACCTGGGGCAGCCGGATCTGCCAGACAATGATCTGATATCGTTTGGATTCCCCCAATCCGATCAAGGTTTGGAAGACATCCGTAACAGGAATCCGTACAGCCCCCGTGGAGATGGCAAAAAGGATACCTCCCCCTAAAAGTGCCAATCCGCAGATAATCAGGATGGTTTTTCGCGCGATGTAACGCTGATAGCCTTGATTGACGGTTCCTTGGGCAAAATGCATGGAATGCTTCCCTTTAGCGTAAAGCAATCGGTTGGAAGGCAAGGTTGCCGAAAGCCGTGTTCAATGCTTCAAAGACAGGTTGGCCGACCAGAAAAGTGTAGATCTCATCCGCCTTGGCAGCCGGATCGATCTCCGCAAACCTGTCGGGGTAAAGCAGTTTGCCGATAAAGTAAGCGTTGGCCATGATGGAACCGAAGTTCCGGCTGTACCAGTTGTAGGGCAATACACCGTATACCTTGCCGCTGTCTATTGCGGATAGGGTCCGGTAAGCCGGATCCGTTTTCAACTCGAAAAGGCCGCCGGCCTTATCGCCCATCTGCAGGGTGGACAAATCAAGAAAGAGATATTCCGGGTCCCAAGTGACGATCTTTTCCTTGGCAATGCTGCTGTGTTGCAGGCACTTGTCGTTCATGGCCGGCAGATGGGCCAGGTTGCGGGCGTTGACAAAAGCAAAGGGCGGATAGAGCGGCTCGGTGGACTGGAAACCATGGGGGCCGCGATAGGCAATGCCGCCCACGAAACAAGTCGGGCGTTTGTCTGCGGCAATATCGACGGTACGTTGGTGCAGGTCGGCGATCAGCGCATTGAAAAAGGCGATGACTTTTTCCGCCCGTCGTGTCCGGCCCAAGGCTTCGCCCATGATACGCAGGGAGCGGTACAGGTCGGCCCGGTGAGTACCCATGTCACCGTAATTCAGTACCAGAACGGGAATGCCGGTTTTTTGGGAAAGCGCGATGGGATCGTGCCCCATGGTAGAGAAGGTTTTAAAGATCACCTGGGGCAGAGGTGTCAGGCTTAAAATGCGCTCGGGGTGGTCATGGCCGCGGAATTCACCGAAGACGGGATAGGTCTTGAACCGGGGATTGGCCATGGCATAAGGCCGCGCATCAAATTGGTTTTTTCTTTTTTCAATATCATCCACCGCCACGATTTTATCTTGGGCGTTGAGATAGGTCAGCAAACGGAGGGCGCCCGCACCGGAGCAGATCACCCGCGCAATGTTGTCGGCAATGTCCACCCGGCGGCCGGTACCGTCGGTGATCGTGCGACCTGAAGCCGGATGGGCAAAGATAAAACAACACAGAACGATGATAAAAACAATCGACATGGGTTTGCAGGGGTCTATGTGTGACATGGATGCGCCTCGCTAGAAAACAAAAAAGCCACGAAAGCATCTATTCCTTGAACTGGAATGATACGCCTTCGTGGCTGGTTAATATAATGCTATGGTTTGCTTTAAAGGCCTGCCTTCAGGCAGGTTTTGATTGGAACTCAAACTATCGGTCTGCCACGGTTTTTGTCAAGCGAAAAGTCGCATCGAAGCATAGCCGCCCATGGCCATGACAGCCAGCCCAGTTGCACATTGATGATATCAGATGCCGCCGTACGCCGATTGACAGTCTTGGCGCATGATGCGGGCCTCAGCCGCTATCATAGCATCGACTTCACCCGCCGCCCGTGGCCACTCTGTAATTTTTGAGCAACATCAGGCCTCAGGGAAAAATTCCGTCTTGGCCGTTACCGTGGATTTTATGGCATTGAGGGTATCGCTCAAAACCGAGATTACATTTTCCCGGATATCGCCGGCCACCACCAGCAGCATGACATCATCGCCCACCTTGAGGTCGCGATCGGCATTGATCTGAACCAGAATGTCAATAATTCCCGGTCTTTGCTTGTGAGCATCCACGACACGCTCCAGCTGCACCGGGTCCACTGCCACCCGAAGGCCGTTGACCTTGCGACCGTCCCTGGAAGTTCCCCGCACCACACCCTTGTGGCACAGGATCATACCCGCTTTGTGATAGTCGGGCCGCTGCTGAATCTGTTCAACCAATGCATTGATATCCATACATCTCTCCTTCAACCAGCCGCTGTACGGGCTGAGGGTTCGGATCATAAGTGCGATGTGAACGATTTTAGTGATTTGTTCCAAAATGCCGGGTGCATTTCAGGTGCACTTTTCCGAGCATGTCGACCCGTATCATCCGCACCTCAAACTTTCAAGCCCAGAAGCAATGGACGCCATCTTCTGAGAAACGCATCGCCATTGTGTCCATCACCAAAAGATATCGGTTCTTTTTAGTCAATATACCGGCTAAAATTTATTGCTGTAATTTGATAATATACCGATAATAATATATTTATTGACATATGAGCATCAGATGGGCATACTCGGTCACGCCAAAAACAACCTCTATCCTCAGGTGAACTTCATGAAGCGAAACCTCCCCATCTATATTCTGGCTTTTTTTGTTCTTAAAATGGCCTCCCCCGGCGTTCTTTTCGGTAGCACCGGTTCCGGCTCACCCTTTGTACAACGGGTGGGCCGCACCGACTGGCAAGTGCACCTGAAAGAGTTTACGATCAGCCGGCAACACGACGGCACGACCTTTTCCCTGCGGGTTGGGGATGGACGTCGCCTTTCCTTTGGATTGGAATCAGTTGAATCTACCGGATCGGCATCCGATACTTTTGGCCCATTGCAGGTGAAAAACAAGGCCATTCTGCGTGACCTGCTCGAGTGCGCCCTTCAATTTTCCGGCACGCCCCGCAACGGCAAGTTCACCTTGGTTTTGAATTGGTTTGCCTATCCCAAGCGCATTCGATCCTGGGCCGACGTCTGGCGGGACTCTGAATTGAAAGCCAAATGGAATTCCATGAACCGCCACGCCCGCTACCGGCAGTTGACCGGCATGATCGCCAAGCACCTTCAACAGGATATGGCCCCGGTGGCCCGGGCCATGGGGTTCACCATCACCGGTGCCGATATGGAGAAAATGGGACATCCCACGCCAGCGGAGCTTCTCATCCACTGCCCCGCCTTTGATTCATCAGGATTGCCCGCGGACTTGACCATTCCGGTTCCCTTGATGCTCAGCCTGGCCCTGGAGACGTCAATAGAGCCTGGATCGACTTCCAATCCGTCGATGCCCCCTCCACCCGCCTGCAGGGTGGACGACCTTTTTGCCACCGCCCAACGCGACGCCTCCACCGTGTATTGCGTATATCATCGCAGTCTGAATGAATACGAGATCACGGGGGACACCCAAAAGGACGATGGTACGTTTGACCGTTTGATGCCGTTGAGCGATCCGAGATACCATCCCATCGCCGACCAATTGTTCAGCGCCTGCTTAAAAGCCACCCAAGGCGACCAGCGCGAGACGCTCTCCCTGAGAATTCATCTGGCGCACTACCCGAAAATCTACCAGGACGCGGTCCAGCATTTCACATTCAAAACAGGTCCGCCGGAAAAGATGCGCCTGCGTCGCGCCGGCATACCGAACCGGCAGTTTCACCTGTTCAAACCCAGTTCCGCCTCGCTCCTGCCCACCGGGTTGACCGCTTTTATCAATCGCATCGGATACGCATTCGATCGATTCGAAATGAGCTTGGCATCAAAACGCAAAGGATCCCAATACCCGGATTTTAAACGCCTGCTGAAACCGATAGGCATCCAACCCAACGATCGACCAGCCGTGCCGGATATCGTGTACATGGTCCTGCGGAAAAAGTAGGGAATTGCGGGACATCTTTAAACAGGATGCCCCATGCTTTCCCCATCTTATTTAGTCTTTTTTGGGTATTTTTGGGTATATTTATGGGTACCCAGGAGAATCTATATGAAAGAACCAATTGTAAATATTACAAAATATATTTTAAGACAGATTTCCGATATCGATGAGTTCAAGGGGGTGTGGTGTGCTATCGGCAATCTAAAGCCCGGACGGCTGCTTGCGCTAAAAAAAATCGCTACCATTGAGTCCGTTGGTTCTTCAACACGGATCGAGGGTGCTAAGATGACCGATCAGGACTAGAGGGACGCCCTTCACATTTGCACATTTAGAAGATCCAACAGCTTAAGCCCTTCCTTTTCTACAGTCTGCCTGCCTTTTTTGACTGCGCCGCTGACCGCAGAAACGCATATCCCCAGCTTTTTGCTCATGTCAGTCATTGATATACCTAACTCTGTTGCTGACCAATAACATACCAGAGCCCGCGCTTTGACAATTGTGCGTTGCTTGCATGGCCCTACAAGATCTTGGGGCGAAATGGATGTCAGTTCAGATACGGCCGAAACGATGTTTGAAAATCCGATCCCTTTAGCTGCCAGTGCATATTTTTGATCCAATGCCTCCTGTGCGTCCGCCAGCACATCATGGACAAAATCGCTACTGCCGAGTATGCGCTCATCGCTTTTTAAAAATACACCTGCCTTGCGCATTGATCGTACGGCCGACCAGCCGCCCGCACTGCGAACCAATCCGCCACCGACCAGATCGGCGCTTTGACCCTGACCGATGCCCTTTTGAATGTATTCACGATACCTGCGCCGTGCCAGTGACACCCGACCAGCAAAAAGCGCAAGTACTTGATCGGTGGCCTGCCAACCGTTCTTTTTTCGTCTGCCCATCAAGTAACTGTGTCCGGTATAGGCGTATCTATCCAATGCTTTGATATCTTCAACGATCCCTGCCCTTAACGGATTGAGATGGATATAGCCCAGTAGCTCTTTAAGATAGACATCTTGCTCACACAGTATGGATTTATACCGATTTTGAAACACGTGCCCGCTTCTGCGGTGACGGCGGTTAAACCCAATGGCATAACCGGTCAGCAAACGACGCATAAAAGTGGCCACCGGAACACGTCCGGTTTTAAGCAGAAGATGAAAATGGTTGGGAATCAAGGCCCAGGCATAACACAGCGTCTGGGTCTCATTAACCAGCTCGCCCAGGCGCCGGACAAAGCTGTCGCGGTCCTGGTCGTCTAAAAAAATCTTGCGCCGTTCAATCCCCCTGGCCATGATGTGATGCACGGCCCCCGGCGCGTCTATTCTGGCTCGTCTTGGCATGCATCATCGATAACACAACACACCAAACTTGTAAATGTGCAAATGTGAAGGGCGTCCCTATGGTACTCTATTCCCGCCCATTGAACACCTTAATGCAATAGATCGGAAGTGAAATCCCGTTGATCTTTAGCGGGACCGCCCCAAAGGCATTTTATCTGATTTGATAAGAACAAAAACGGCGGTTAAAGAAGAAATTAGTCTTCTCAAACCGCCGTCAGTTAAGGACCTATAAATATTAATCAATAATCAAGGTGACCCCGATCTTCCTTCTAATTTAATGGATTTTCTTAACTGTACCAGGAACAAACAGGATAAGAATAATACCAATAATCAATGATAGTGACACTCCTAAAAGAAAGGAATGAAAAAAGACCCACGTAATACCAGGAAGTGCTCCAAAAAGACCACCTACTGTAGCAAATACCCAAGTACTTTTATTAGTCCGAACTAATAATACATTACAATTAGAGCAGCGCTGAGATAGCGATTTTATAGACAATAATGTCCGTAATTTTGCCGTTAAGTGTTTGCATTTGTTGTTTTGAATATTGCTATTCATAAGTAAAAATTCCTTCAATTAATCTATGGCTCATGGCGTGTGAGCTCCTCACATCTATTACACAAGTCCCGGCAAACATAAATCTGACCTATGGAGCAGCTAATACCGACAGCTGGCCCAACAATCCAGCCAGCAGGCCCAGTTAGGACACCAATTGCGGCACCTTCAATTCCGCAAAAAATAGCCCCAACAATATTACATTTATCTTCACAGGTCATAAAACCGTTAAAATCATAATAATTTACAGGATTGCCAGCCGTGTATAAGTATAAATTCTGTTGGAGCGGATTTGATAGATGATCTTTTAATAGCTTCCTTTGGATATGATTATAAATTTTTGCTCTGTCGCTATAGTCTATCAACTCTTTATAAGAAGTATTTAGAGTGGCCTTATTAAAGATTCTATCTGACATATTGTTAATGATAGGCCCGTTATTATTAATCGATGAATAATTATAAGGATCAGCCCGAAGATACCTACCAAGCGAAGGATCGTAGTACCGGTTCCAATTATAATGCAGCCCAGTCTCTTGATCGTAGTATTGGCCCGCAAACCTCAAATTATTCTCAACAACTCCAACCGTCACATCCGCCTTACCAAACGGCAGATAGTCGGCAGCCCAAACGATGTTGGCGCTTTGATCCGTCATCCTCTGCGGCGTGCCCAAATGATCGTTATGATAATAATATACCCCACCCCCCGCGTCAATCATGGCCAACGGCTGCCCATGCAACCACACATACGCTTTGATCATGTTGCCGCTGCCGTCGGTCTCGGCAATCAGCTGCCCGGCCAGGTCGTAATGATAAATCACGTCATCGACCCGGTCTTTAAGCGCGCGCTGGCCTGAGCTGTTGTAGATATAGTCGGCCGGATCGGTCACTGCCGGTGTGGGGTTTCCTGCGCCGGGGATGCGTTGGGTGGTATTGCCGTCGGCATCGTATTGAATCAGCTCGGCGTGATCGCCCACCACGGTCTGCAGGCGGTTGGTGCCGGTGTCGTAGTGGTAGCTGTCCTGGGCTGGGTTGGTCCCGGTGCGGGTGCGGCTTTGACGGTTGCCCACCTTGTCGTAGGTGTAGTCAATTGCACCGTAGATACCGCTGGCACTGGTCAGCCGATAGAGGTCGTCGTAGCCAAAACTCTGGCTGCGGCCGGCATCCAGGTGGTCGGTGACCGATACAATGTTGCCCACGTTGTCGGGGGTGTAGGTGCGGTCCATCACCGTGGTGCCGTTGGCATAGTGCAGGTCCAGCAGTTGGTAGTTCAGGTCGTAATCTTTGCTCAGCAGCACGCTGTTGCCCATCATCATGCTGCTTACCGGACCAAAGGGCTGATAGGCAATGCCTGAAACCAGGGTTTGGCTGCCGTTGAGGGTCACGGCCCCGATACGGGCGGGATCGACGGCATCGGGCTGATAGGCGACGGTGTGCCCTGTGGGATAGGTGATGGCTCTCAGGTTGCCGGCATCGTCGTAGCCGTAGCCGGTCACATAAGTGGTACCGTTGACCGTGCGGGTCTCGCTTTCCAGGCGGCCATCGCTGTCGTAGCTGTAGTTCACGGTGCCTGAGGGATCGGTCACCGAGGCCAGGCGTCCGAGCAGGTTGGCGCCGGGGCCGCTGTCGTAGGTCATGGCGACATTCTGGGCGGCATCGCTGTAAAGGATATCGGTCAGGCGTCCCAACAGGTCGTAGCGGTATTCCACAATCTTGCCGTTCTGGATTTTAAAGCGCAGGTTGCCGGTCTCATCGTAGCTGTACAGGGTGGTGCCGGTGTCCGGCGAATCGGTCTGCACCAGGCGGCCCAGGTCGTCGTAGGTGTAGCCGGTCACATGGCCCTCGGCGTCGGTGACGCTTGCCAGGTTGCCGTGCAGATCGTAGCTGTAGGCGGTGGTGACATCGCCGGGCTGGGTCACCTGGAGCAGGCGGTTGAACAGGTCGTAGGCGTAAGAGGTGACCTTGCCGTTGGCATCGGTGACCGCGGTCAGGTTGCCCGAGCTGTCGTAGGCATAGACGGTCTCCAAATCGGCGCTGTCGTCAACGTTTCTGTGGATGCTCTTCCAGGGCTTGCCTGACGGCAAATCGGGGTTGTTGGCCGGATCGCCGTAATCGGTCTGGCGCAGGTGGGTGACGGTTTCATCAACAGCGTGGAGGGACTCTTCTTCGCGCTGGCCGATACTGTTATAGCCATAGTACATGAAGTTGCCGGAAGGATCGATGATCTTTTCCATGAACCCGGCGACGTTGTAGGTATAGTCCATGGTGCGGTTCAAGGCGTCGGTGGTGCTGTCCAGCTCGCCGGCGGCAGTATACGTGCGCGAGGTAGCCACCCCATTGCGGGTGGTGGCCAGCTGGCGGTTGCGGCCGTCGTAGGTGATGGTGGTGACAATGCCGTTGGCATCGGTGACGGTTTCGACGTTGCCGGCGTCGTCATAGGTAAAGTAGGTGGCGCCCACCAGGGGCCGGGTCTCGCTGAGCCGGTCGCCGGTGATTGGATCGTAGGTGTAGGTGATGGTGTCCTGGGTGCCGGGCAGGGGGCCGTCGATGGTCAACACATTGCCTTTGGCGTCGTAGGTGTAGGTGGTGATGTGCTCAAAGGCGGTGACGGTGCCGGCGCTGTCGCGGGTAAAGCCGCGCTCGATCTTGCGGTGCATCAGGCGGGTGGGGTTTTCGTTGGGGACGGTGTTGCTGTCGTCGTCGTAGTCGAATATGGTCTCTTTGTCGCCGGCGCCTAAGATGGAGCTTTCGCGGATAAAGAGCCGATCGCCGGTATCCGGGTGGTAGTCATAGGTAAAGGTGCGTTCTGCCACTGATCCGGCATTTTGGACTTCGGTATGGTAGCGGTCATCGGCATCAAAATCGCTATAGGTGTCGATGCGGCCGTTGGCGTATTCGATTTCGTTGACCCGGCGCTGGCCGTCATATCCGTAGCGCACGGCATCGCCGCCGCAGCTGGCGCAACTACCGCCGGTGATGTTGGCAATATACTTGCGGCCTTTGTTGGATCTTATGGTGTAGATTTTTTCCACACCCTGGGCGTCGGTGACCGTCACACTGGAACTGCCCAAGCCACTGATAGTGACGCCTTTGCCGTCGCGCGTGACGTTTTCATAAGCGCGGTCCTGGCTATCATAGGTCCATGAGGAGAGGAACTCTCCGGCCAGATTGCGTTTTTCAGTGAGGTTGTGCACGTCATAGGAATCTTCATACTTGTATTCGAACCCTGAGGCGGTGGAGCCGTTATTATTGTCGGCGTAGATCACGTGGGTCAGGTTGCCCTCGGTATCGTACTGATAGGTGACCCAAATTCCGTCAGGTATAGCCATGGTGACAGGCCCGGTTATCTGAGCGATCCGCCCATCGGCATTGTAGCCGAAGCCTATGGTGCGCCCGGTGGCCTGGTCGGTGACCGTTTCCAGACGATCGTCGGCATTATAGGCCAGGGTTTGTACATTGCCGTTACCGTCCGCTTTGGCGATGAATTGGAGTTGCTGGTTAAAAGTGTACTTGATACCATTGCCGCGATGCCATGTATAGGTGTCATCCAACTCCGCGACCAGGTATCCCCGGGTACCCAGAATGCCAGTGCAAATACCGTCACCATCACTATCTTGGAAATAATGAATCCTGCCTGATTCATCGGTAATTGTAAAAGCTTTGAATACCGTTCTCCCCAACAGGTCGAGCACAACGTAGTAGTTATGGGTCCAACCATATCCCAAAGTCGTATCAGTTTCTGATTGGTTTTTGTAGGTGCGGTAAAATTTTAAACCTTTCTTATGGGATGTTGAAAATTGGAGATCGGTTTCTGCTTCCTCATTTTCGCCAGAAAGCACACTAATGGGATTGCCCACTTTGACCTTGGGACAGACTGGCTTTCCCGATGGACAACACTGACCCGGTGCAAGTTCTTCTTCCTTACAGCAGTCCTCCTCCTCTTCAATAAAATAATAATAACAACTTAATCTATGAGGCTCGAGATCGCGTCTACAATCTTGCGGAATTGTCGCGCAAACCGAAGTATTGCCCCATCCATCAATAGATGGACAATATGTCTCTGTATCAGAGGGCCAAAATGTTGCATCATCAGGTGCAGCGCAAGCCAAAGCTGCATCTATTGCATCATCCGAGTTATCAAAAAAATATATACCATCCATGACGCAAGGGCATTCACCGCAATATGAAAAAGCAATTTGGGGCCAAAGCAATAGTAAACACAAGATCAGCAGCAGTTTTTTCATGATAATTCCTTTGTGGTGGATTCACCTCAAAATTGTTTAACGACCTATTAATTTTGAATTATGGTTTTGGTTCGCCCACTGGCGTCATACTCCAAAATTGAACCCTTGTTGGTTTGCATCTGGATGTCTACCCACTCGGATAGGCCACGATTGCCCGCCAGATCGACCAGCCATATTTCAAAGGTATTGTTTCCCGGCTGCAGGTTCACTTGGGTGCTCCAAGACGTGTCGCCATTGGCTACCTGCTCATCACCATTGATCCATACACTAGTGCCGGCCTCGCGGGTGCCGGTCAGCTCGACTATAAACTGGCGGCTTATATTTTGAACGGGCCTCGTCTGAATTATACCGCTATGGATTGTACTGCCGGTGATTACCGGCTTACCCGGAGGCTCGATTACGGTAACGCTCACCGTCGCGGTGGCGATGCCGCCTGGGCCCGTCGCAGTGATGGTATAGGTGGTGCTCTGGCTGGGCGATATGGTGGTGCTGCCGTTCAGTGCCACACTTCCCGGATCGGGTTCAATGGTGACACTGTCTGCGCCGGTGCTGGTCCATGAAAGAGTGGTCTCATCACCGGCTGCGATGGTTTCCGGATCGGCGGTAAGGGTAACCATGGGCGGCGGGTGCACGGTCACGGTCACCGTTTCGGTGGTGGTGCCGCTCACGCCGGTGGCCGTCAGCGTATAGGTGGTGCTCTGACTGGGCGATACGATGGCGCTGCCGTTTAGATTGACGCTGCCGATGCCGGGTTCGATGGTGACGCTGTCAGCATAGGTGCTGGTCCAGGTCAAGGTGGCACTATTTCCGGCCATGATGGCCTGGGGGTTAGCGTTGAAGGTCGCCACCGGCTCGGGGATATTGACAGTAACCGTGGCATTTGCCGTGGTGGTGCCGCCTGCGCCGGTCACGGTCAGGGTGTAGGTGGTGGTTTGGGTCGGCGTAACGCTCATGCTGCCGTCTGTCGGCACGCTGCCGATGCCTGGATCGATGTTGGCGCTGGAAGTATAGCTGCTGTTCCAGATCAAGGTGGCGGATTGGCCGCTGGTGATGGTGACCGGATCGGCCGCAAAGGTCACCGTAGGCGCCGGATGGGTCACGGTGATGGTGACGCTTTGGGTGGTGGTGCCGCCGGGGCCGGCAGCCGTCAAGGTATAGGTGGTGGTCTCGATGGGTGAGACCTCCTGTGTGCCGGTGGTGGCCACATCGCCGATACCTGGGTCGATTTGGACGGTGTCGGCATAAGTGGTGGTCCAGCTCAAAGTGGCGTCAAAGCCGATTTGGATGGCGGAGGGGCTGGCGGAAAAGGAGACTACAGGTACGGGGTACTCTACCGCCACGGTGACTTGGGCGGTGGCGCCGCCGCCGCTTCCGCTGGCGCTAATGGTGTAGGTGGTGGTCTCGGTGGGAGGGACGTTTATGGATCCATTGGGGTCCACGGTGCCGAGTCCCGGTTCGATGGTGCAGGCATCGGCGTGGGTGGAGGTCCAGGTCAGGGTGGTGGTTTCACCCAGGGTGATGGTGGGTTGTGCGGCGCTGATTTCAACCGTCGGGGGCGGATCGGTGACGGTGACGGTGGTTTCGGCTGCGGTTTCACCGCCGTCGCCGGTAGCGATGATGCGATAGGTGGTGGTCTGGGCCGGGGTAACGGTCATGGACCCGGTCAGGTCCACGACGCCGATATCGGGTTCGATGACGCATGAGTCGGCCCACTCCGAGCTCCAGGTAAGCTCGGTGGACTGTCCCGTGACGATGGTGTCGGGAATGGCGGCTATCTGCACGGTGGGGGGCAGATAATTCACCGTGACCGTAACCTGGGCTGTGGCCGTGCCGCCCGGTCCGGTGGCGGTGAGGGTGTAGGTGGTGGTTTCCACCGGTATGACTTCAATGGTGCCGTTGAGTTCCACATCGCCGATGCCGTTGTCGATGGTCACGGTTTCGGCGTTTTCGGCCTGCCAGGCCAGGTTGCTGGCCTCGCCCAGGGTGATGGTCATGGGTGCGGCTTCAAAGGTGGCGGTGGGGGGCGGCTCAGGGGTCTCTTGCAGCCGGATGTCGATTTTAATGGTGGCACCGGGAGTGCCCAATAAGAAAACATTTAAGCGGTTAAACGCTTTGAGTTTGATCTTTTTTTCAAAGACCAGGTCATTGCCTCTAAAAAAGTGCTTCAAAGGGATGGCCCGGCGGTTCATGAACAAAAATCCGCGGCTGATATCGATCTCCGGAGTGGTTTTGGTCACCGCGAGGGTAGCAAAGCCCGGATTGCTCACCGAAAAGGTGTGGCGGGAGTAGTGCAAATGCCAGGCACTTATGGTAAGCTCGCCGGTTTGAAGCACGTAGCCATCTTCGGCAGCAGCCGGCAAAGCAGACATTAAAACGAACACGGTTACAACAGCAAACATCAAAGCTTTTTTAACCACGGTGCACCTCATTTGCATTTTGATTTCAACATCAAAAGAATCTCAGATTCAGTAAATAATTCCGCCGAGAAAAACGAGAAAAATTCGATCAGTTGCGATTTAACAATAGAAACGAAATATTAAATTAGGTTGGGGCTGATAGAGCGTGCACCCGATTCCAAAATACCATTGTCGAAGTAACGCCGCCTGAAACTGCTGAACTCCATACCGCTGTCAATACAATGCCGCCTGACGCGCCCGATGGACCCGGGTGGGTATCCATGTCTGGGCTTTACACATGGTGGGATGGGTGTCTTTGTATTGAATGATATGGGGTATTGTCAAGCATAATGATGTGTCAACGTGCTGAGTCAAAACAGGATGGCGTCGCCCATATTGAGTTTGGTTGCGTTTAAGCCGGTCTGTGGGCATGCCGGTCGGCACGGAGGCCGACCCTACGAAAACCCTGGTAGAGATTTCGGATGTCGGTCGGCGCGGAGGCCGACCCTACGAAGATCTGGCGGAGATTTTGGATGTCGCTCGGCGCGGAGGACGACCCTGCGAAGAGGGGATCAGGCCCTGGTCGGGTTGTTTGGCAGCATGGGCTTTCCTTATGCTCTATCGTTGTGTTATAGATGGAAAAACGATTACCCTGAAGCCTGCAATTTCTACTAAGGATCACTCATGGACATGTTAAAAACCGTATTTGGCCGGACCGTTTGGCTTTGTCTTTTTTTGCTGCTCTACTCCGGGCCGGGGCTGGCCGAAGATACATCGCGTGTCAAGTCGGCTGGGCAGGATCCGTTGTGGGAGTTGGGGGTGGCGGCGGTGGGGGCACGGCTGCCCCATTATATCGGGTCCGATGAATATGAAAACTATGCCTATCCGGTGCCCTACTTTATCTATCGCGGTGAATTTCTACGGGCCGAGCGCGATGGGCTGCGCGGTATTTTCTACAAGGGCGAAAAGTTCGAAACCAGCCTGTCGGCCTGGGGCAACCCGCCGGTGCCCGATGACAACGATGCCCGCCAAGGGATGGAGGAGTTGGATGCCGTCGGCGAAATCGGTCCGGCGGTGCGATACTACTTCTATCGCCGGGGGTGGCGGGATCACCTCTATCTGCAGGCTGCGCTGCGCACGGCTTTTTCTTTCGGATTTAACGGCGGGCTGGATATCGATACGGACTACCAGGGGCTCAATGGCGGCCTGGTGATCAGCTACCAGAACAAATCGGCGTTTGAAGCGCACGATCTCAGCATCTTTTTTAAGGCCGGGTTGAACTTTGCCGACGACACCTATAACAATTACTTCTACGGCGTGGAGCGACGCTATGCCACGGCCCGACGAGGGCAATACGAGGCCGATGCCGGCTATGCGGGTTTTTCGCTGTCCAGCAGTTTGTACAAACGGTTGACGCCCCGGCTCGCCGTGGGGTGCTATGCGCGCTGGAACAATCTGGATGGGGCGGTGTTTGAAGACAGTCCGTTGGTGCGGGATAAGAACACCTACGCTGTCGGCGCCACCGTGGTGTGGAAAATTGCGGAATCTTCCAAGCCGGCGAGGTAGGATGTCGCATTTGCCTTGTGGGGTGGTTTGATGACAGGCGGGCGCGGAGGCCCGCCCTACGAAATAAATAGATGAGTAAGTAAATTGAAAGCCCCACCCGGTTACGGGTGGGGCTTTTGTGTTTGCATATAGATCAGGCGCACAGTTCGAACAGGGCGGCGGCGCCCATGCCGCCGCCGATGCACATGGACTCGACGCCGTATTGGGCCCCATGGGCCTGCATGTTGGCCAGCAAGGTGGCGCACAGTTTGGCGCCGGTGCAGCCCAGGGGGTGGCCCAGGGCAATGGCGCCGCCGTTGATGTTGATGCGGTCCATGTAAGGATCCAGTCCCAGCTCGCGGATGCAGTACAGGGCCTGGGAAGCAAAGGCTTCGTTGATTTCCCACATCCCGATGTCGGCGATGCTCAGCCCGGCCTTGTCCAGCAGCTTGGGGATGGCGTAGCGCGGGCCCACGCCCATTTCGTCGGCGCGGCAGCCGGTGGTGGTGTAGAGTTTGACCTTGGCAATGGGCGAGATACCCAATTCTTTGACTTTGGCTTCGCTCATCAGCACGGTGGCGGCGGCGCCGTCGGTGGTCTGGGATGAGTTGCCGGCGGTAACGACCCCGTTGGCCGCAAAGACCGGGCGCAGATTGGCCAGTCCTTCAGCCGTGGTGGTGGCCCGCACGCCGTCGTCAAAATTCTGCATGACGGTTTCTCGCCGGTAAGTGCCGTCGCCTTGGGGCACGAAGCGGGTGGCCGGTGTGGGCACCAGTTCCGTAAAACGGCCCTCTTTTTGCGCGCTGGCTGCTTTCTGCTGGGATGCGGCGGCGAATTCGTCCTGGGCTTGACGGCTGACATCATAGCGTTGGGCCACGTGTTCGGCGGTGATGCCCATGGAAGCATACAGGTCGGCGTGCTTTTTGGCATATTCCGGATGCGGACGCGGTTGGTTGCCGCCCATGGGCACGTAGCTCATGGATTCGACGCCGGCGCCGATGGCGATATCCGACCAACCGGCCATGATGCGCAGGGCGCTCAAGGCGATGGCCTCCAGGCCGGAAGAGCAGAAACGGTTGACGGTGGCGCCGGAGACGCTGTCCGGGAAACCGCCGATTTGAGGGGCGATGCGCCCGATGTTGAGGCCTTGTTCGGCTTCGGGAAAAGCGCAGCCCACCATGATGTCTTCAATGTCTTTTTTCTCTATCTGGGGTACTTTCTCAACAGCGGCCCCCAGGATAAATGCCAACAGGTCCTGGGGCAGTGTGTCTTTGAAAGCGCCCTTGGCACGTTTACAGCCCGGCGTTCTGACGGCGCTGACAATATAGGCTTCTTTCATGGTCTTTCCTCCCATTGTGGAGTGGTATATGGGTATAAATCCTAATCAAAGATTAATTGCGCAACGGCTTACCGGTGCTGAGCATGTGATCGACGCGCGCCACGGTTTTCTCCTGCTTGAAAAAATCCACAAAGGCTTCGCGCTCCAGGGTCAGGATCCCCTCTTCATCTATTTTGCCGTTGGTTCGGACTTGCCCGCCGCTGAGCACATAAGCGATGCGGCTGGCCAGATAGGCATCGTGCTCGCTCACGAAGCCTGCCTTTTGCATGTTGTACAATTCGGCATCGATCATGCCCTGGCCCGCTTCGCCCAGTACGGGGAGCGGGCGTTTGACGGGCGGCGTATAACCGGCGGAGACCATGTTGAGCACCTCTTTTTTAGCTTCACCGATGAGATAGTCGCGGTTAAAGACAATCCGGTCCTGGGGACCCAGAAAACCGTTGGCCCTCGCCTCGGCCGCCGACATGGAGACCTTGGCCATGGCAATGCTCATAAAGGTCGGTACGAAGAACTTTCCCAGGTCGGCATCGGGCACGGCTGCCGGCAGGCTGTGGACGAATTTTTTCCACAGATTGAGACAGCCGCCGCCGGCAGGCAGCAATCCCACACCGATCTCCACCAGGCCCATATAAAGCTCCGCGTGAGCCACGATGCGGTCGGCCCCCAGGCAGACTTCGCAGCCGCCGCCCAGGGTCATGCCGTAAGGTGCGGCCACCACAGGGAAGCTGGCGTAGCGGGCGCGTTGCACCCCGGCCTGGGCACTGGCCAGAAAGGCGGTGATCTCATCATAGGCGCCTTTTTCCACCAGCCCGCGCATAAAGGCCAAATCGCCGCCGGCGGAAAACGCACCCGGCATGCCGCCAGCCTGGTTGCCGATGACCAGGCCGACGCCATTGGCGTCCACGTGGTCCAGGGCCTGATCGATAAAATCGACGATCTCGCCGTTCAAGGCGTTCATCTTGGTGTGGAACTCGCAGCAGAAGACCCCGTCGCCCAAATCGACCAACGAAGCGGACTTGCAGCTGAGTGCGGTCTTGGCGTCCCCTTTGAGGGCCGCCAACGATACGATGGTGTCGCTGACCTGAATGGGTTGATACTTTTGCGTCGCAAAATCGTAGAAGTAATCCCGGCCGCTTTCCGATTTATAAAAAGAAGCATGGCCGGCGGCCAGCATCGCTTTGACCGCCGGGGGCACGGCCAAGCCGTCGCTCTCCATGCGCGCCACGGTGCGGGCCACGCCCAGGGCGTCCCAGGTTTGGAAGGGTCCCATTTCAAAATTAAATCCCCAGCGCATGGCATTGTCGATCTCTACCACATTATCTGAAATTTCCGGGATGCGGTTGGCCGCATAAATCAAGTTGTCGGCCACGGCGCGCCAGGCAAAGCGGGCGCCCTTGTCTTCGCCGAACACAATGGCCTGCATCTTTTCCGGCAAGGTCTTGGCTTTTTTGGCGGCGGCCAGACAGGCGAAATTGGGTTTTTCATATTCGTGGTATTCCAAAGTTTCCAAATCGACAACCTTGCGGATCTTTTTCCACTCCGGCGTCAAATCGGTTTTGTAAAAGCCGGCCTGAGTCTTTTTGCCCAGCAGGTTGTTGTCCAGCATCTTGCGGTAGAAGTCGGGCAGCACAAATTGATCCCGTGCCTCGTCATCCGGTACCAGGTCATAGGTGTTTTTGGCCACGTGCCCGAGCACATCCAAACCCACCAGGTCGGAGGTTTTGAACATGGCGGTTTTAGGCCGCCCCATGGCCGGTCCGAAAAGGGCATCCACATCGGCAATGCCCAACCCCTCCTGCGCCATCAACTGCATGGCCCGCACAATACCTTGGACCCCGATGCGGTTGCCCACAAAATTGGGGGTATCTTTGGCCCATACGATGCCTTTTCCCAGAATCCGCTCGCCAAAATCAGATACAAAGTCAAGGACTTCGGGTTTGGTCTGCGCACCGGGGATGATCTCCAGCAATTTCATGTAGCGCACGGGATTGAAAAAATGCGACCCCAGAAAATGCGCTTTAAAGCTTTTGCTCAAACCTTCGCTCAGCGCTTTGAGCGGCAGGCCCGAGGTGTTGGTGGAGATGATGCTGTCGGCTTTGCGCACCTTATCGATACGCTTGAACAGTGCTTGCTTGATTTCGACATTTTCCACCACCACTTCGATGATCCAGTCGCAATTGGCCAACTGATCGAAGTCATCTTCCAGATTGCCAATGGAAATAAGGTCCAAATCCGACGGATGCATGATCAGCGCCGGCATGGCACTGCGCACCACCTCGAGACCGTTGGCCACAATGCGGTTGCGTGCTTTGGGATCAGTTTTGTCCTCACCCTCCAGGTCCATGGGTACAATGTCCATGAGCAGCGTCTTAATGCCGGCGCTGGCCATTAGAGCGGCAATGCCGCCGCCCATAACACCGGATCCAATGACCGCTGCTTGCCTGATTTTACGAGTCATAGCCCCCTCCTGATGGTATCTATTTAATATGTGAAAAGTGTGTACTCACCAAGTTTACCCCACACACATATGAATGAATACTCATTCATTTATAAGCCCTCTCCTTGCTTGTCAAGTACAAAGATAACCCGTGCGGCAGAGCCTAGAGGCCCATAATAAAGATAGCTGGCTATATTTATTCATATTATAAACACAAGCAAGTTTATGTTGCGCTTTCTCCCGGGCTACCCCAGATCTCACAACAGCGTGAGCACAATAAATGAACATATATTCATTGGACGCGCTACGGGTGCAAAAACTTTCATGGGCGAACACGAATAGGTCTTACAGATGCCCGGCTTTACAATCCTGGGGCTTTGTGCCATCATACGCTGGTTTTCTAATCTTTGAATATGGCGAGGAAGGCCGAATGGCTGGTATCAACGACATCGTTCTAATTTATATGGAAGATAGCCCGCTGACCTTTGCCAGGGTGGAGGATATCGAGCCTGACCACAAGCCCGGCTGGTATCACATCACGTTGCTGATGCTGCAACTGCCGTTGCAGGTGGTGACCTGGATTTTACGGGATGTCTATATCGAGGGCGAAACCTTCACCATGGGCGGCAAACCCATGCGCCTGGAAAAGGTGGTGCGCCCCGAAATGGATGCACCCTCCGATGAAGCGCTTGTGGACGACGAAGACCCGGACCGCCCCCCTGAAAAAGCCAAGGTGATCGCGCTGGCGGATCTCAAAAAAAAGTAAATGCCGAACCCCATCGTCATCTCCGCTTCCCGCAGAACCGACATCCCGGCTTTTTACATGCCTTGGTTCATGGCCGGCCTGGATCGCGGCCACTTTGAGGTGGTCAATCCCTACAACCGCAAAATCAGCCGGGTCACGGCCCGCCCCGACCAGGTGCATTCCATTGTCTTTTGGTCCAAAGACTTCGGCGATTTCTTGGCCCATGACTATGGCAAGGTTCTGGAACAGCGGGGCTTTCACCTGTTTTTTAATTTCACCATCAACTCACCCCAGCCCCAACTTGAACCCCAGGTGCCCCCGCTGGACGCACGCCTCGAGCAACTGGCCCAATTGTGCGCCCAACACGGACCGGCGTGCATCCAGTGGCGCTTTGACCCCATCTGTTACTTTACCAACCGCCGGGCAGAGCCGCAGACCAACCTGGATCAGTTTGAAACCATCGCCCGCTGCGCCGCCAGGTACGGCATCGACGTGTGTATCACCTCGTTTGTGGATTTGTACCGCAAAGTTCAGCGCCGTTTGAAATCCGAGGATGCGCTGCGTCTGTACGATCCGCCCATGGCCGCCAAAAGCGCCCAAATCATGGAGATGGCCGCCGTTTTAGCCGACCTGGATATCCAACTGCACCTGTGTTGCGAAAAAGAGGTCCTGGCCGCCCTGCCCCATCCCACGGTGGTGCAACCGGCCGCGTGCATCCCCACGGGCCGGCTGGCATCACTTTACGGGCCGGGTCTCGATCCGAGCCAGGACCCAGGCCAACGCAAGGCTGAAGGCTGCCGATGCGGCGTCTCCAAAGATATCGGCAGCTATGCGCTGCATCCTTGCCATCACAATTGTCTGTTCTGTTACGCCAATCCCAGCAGCGATAATCCATCAGCCAAGCATTGATGAGCGATAGACTTCGAACCGGGCCGCAGGCCCACCGTATTGTACCCCTGATGGCATTGTGATACTGACCTGGCATGGAAATCGGAGCCGTACATATCGATCCGGCCACTGTGCTGGCACCCTTGGCGGGCATTACCCATCTGCCGATGCGGCTTCTGGCCAAAGCGGCCGGCTGTGGACTGGTCTGTTCCGAAATGGTCAGTTCCCATGGTTTAGCTTACGGCTCGACCAAAACCCTTAGCTTACTGGCCAGTTCGGCAGCGGAAAAACCGCTGTCTGTGCAACTTTTCGGCAGCGATTGGGCTGTTATGGCCGATGCGGCCCAGCGCGTTGCCGGTGCCGGGGCCGATATCGTGGATATCAATTGCGGCTGTTCGGTGAAAAAGATTCTCAAAAGCGGTTCCGGGGCCGCGCTGATGCGCGCGCCCGACCAGGCGAAAACTTTGCTCAAAGCGGTACGCAAAGCCATTGCCATACCGCTGACCATCAAAATGCGCACGGGATGGGACGCCTCGGGCGACCAGGCCATGACTTTGGCCCGCACGGCTCAGGATTGCGGTGTGGACGCTGTGGCCGTGCATCCCCGGACGGCCCGCCAGGGGTTTGGGGGGCACGCCGACTGGTCCTTGATTGCGCGTATCAAAAAAGCGCTCCAGATTCCGGTGATTGGCAATGGCGATATCAAAACGGCCCAGGACGCCCTTGACATGCTGAACCAGACCGGATGCGATGCCGTGATGGTCGGCCGGGCGGCCATCGGCAATCCAGCCATCTTTACCCAGATCAACCATCTGCTGGCCGGCCGGCCGGCTCAAAAAGTCGCCTTAGAAACACGCATCCAAATGATGCAAGGCTACTTGGAGGCGTCGGTGCGCCATTTTGGTGAAAAAAAAGCGTGCTATATGATGCGCAGCCACCTGGGGTGGTTTGCCAAAGGATTGCCCCAAGCCGGCCAATTCCGTCACGCCATCCGCCACATCGATTCACAAGCCGTGGCCGGGGCACTCATCGCAGAGTATGGGGAAAAGATAATAAAAGATAGTTTTAGGTTTTAACTCAACTTTCGGTTTTCACTAGCCGACGCCGCCAGCGGGTGGTTTTCGTCATGCGCAGCTTCATTCAAGTGTCACTAAGACGCGCTGCGGGCGCCCCGCAAACTCGCTGTGCTCAAACAGTGCGGGGCACTTTTCCTTCGCTGCGCCTAAGTGACACTAAAACTCGC
>JBNLFN010000105.1:0-4315 GCA_050305555.1 Desulfobacteraceae bacterium
ATAAAGAAATTGGTACTTTATTTGGTGTAACCTACTCAATGGTCAGCAAAGTTGTCAGCACCTTTGGGGGTCAAGTTCAGGCTGCAAGAGAGGCGAGGGCTAAATTTAACAACCTGTATTCACAATTCAAGGTTTGACCCCTTATCTCGACCCCTTATCTCCTTAAAGCCGCTGTGGCGCCAGGAGAGATGGGCAATCTTGAGGGGCAATATATGGGGGAGGGCCGCAGGGATTTCCCAAGGGACACCGGCATGGATGGCGAAACCAATGACGGTTTCGCCATCCATGTTTTGTGCCCTCCGGGGTTGGGAACGCTTTTTGCCTTTCAAATAAAGCGGCCGATCAGAAACCGGCTTTATGGATGGCCATGGAAGACAAATCCTCACTCTTTATGGCGGCGGCCAAGGCGTCCACCTGGGGCAGCACATTCTTTATGAAAAATCTGGCAGCGTTCAGCTTGCCGTCATAGAAGGCGGCCTGCTTGTTACTGTTGAGCAGTTCACTACGCTGCGCATCGTTTTTGGGATCGACCCCGCTATCTTGGCATGTCCCGGCCAGGGACCGGGCGGCGATGCCGGCCTGCCAGAAGAGCATCCATCCCAGGCAGATATCACCCATGAATTGGATAAAGGGCAGCGCGTTGGAAAAGGGAACCATCACCTTGCCTGTTTTAAAGCAATCGGCGAAGAACAGGCCCATGGCGCCCAGAAGCTCAACCCTTTGACCGAGGTCATCGGCCAGGTCGGCCAAACCCTCGGTTTTCCCGAACGTTTCTAATGTACCTTTCATCTCCCCCAGGAGATTGGCGAAGTCCTGCCCGTCGTTCTGTCCCAGAACCTGGGTCAGGTAAAATAAATTGTTGGCGCCGGCGTCTCCTTCCCACCAGCCGAAGGGGATGATGTCCCGCATGAATTGGTGTACCGGATAGTCGTTGAAGTATCCGCTGCGACCATGCATCTTGATGGCCAGTTCGGCCACCTGGAACGCTTTTTCGGCTGCATAGTGGCGATAGGTGGGGAAAAGGATGTCGTTGATCCCGGACCATTTTTCCTTTTCAGCGGCATCCGTGAGGGCACTGGCTTTGTCAAGGCACATGCAACCATAGTAGACCAAAGCCCGCAGCCCCTCCACGTGGGACTTCATCCAGAGCAGCCGCCGCCGAACAAAGGGCTGGGCGATGATAGGAACGGGTTGGGCATCGGGGCTCTCAAGCTCGGAGATGTGGGCGCCGTGAATGCGCTTGCAGGTGTAATCCAGGGTGTGCCGATAGGCTGCCGAGGCAATGCCGGTGGAGACCGTCCCGTAAAAAGTGCACTTGAGCAGGGACCCCATAAACATGTTCAAGGCCTGGCCGCCTGGGCCGAGAAGCTCGGCATGGCAATTGCCGTTCCGGCCGAATTCCAGCGCCACGGTGGGGCTGCCGTGCAGGCCCAGTTTCTGCTCCAGGCCGGCCACCCGGACATCGTTGTGCGCTCCCAAAGACCCGTCCGGATTGACAAGATACTTGGGGACGATGAAAAGCGAAAGCCCGGTGGCATCCTCGGGCGCACCCTCGATACGGGCCAGAACACACAGGACGATGTTTTCGAACAGATCCGAATCACCGCAGCTGACGGTGGGCTTGAGACCGTGGATCCGGTATGAACCGTCGGGTTGGGGTGTGGCAATTGCTGTCTGACGGGCGATGTCGTCGACCCCGGCCTGCTCCTCTGTGAAGGCGATGGCCGATCCCCACCGGCCGGCAGTCAGGTTGGGCAGATACTTTTTCTTCTGTTCCTCGGTGCCGACCATGGCGATGCTTCCGGCGATGGACAGGGGGGAGGACCAGAGCCACAGAAATCCGATATTGTGGACAAAATTTTCGTACATCGGCGTCCACAGCGTCATGGGATAGCCGTGTCCTCCCAATGCCTCGGGAAGATAGGCCGATGTCAGTTCCAACCGGTCGTAGTGTTCTTTGAGCCGATGGTAGCAGCGGGGCGAGCGAACTTCGCCGTTTTCCAGCCGGCACCCTTCGCGGTCGGCCTCGACCATGACCGGATAGGATTCTTTCATTGCCAGCTCCAGGGCTGCTTGCAGCGACGCATCCATGGCCTCGGCGGTCAGGTGCCCGAAAGCCGCTGTTTCGCAAAGATTCCGGATCTGGAGCATTTCGTGGAGAACAAACTTTTGATCCCTTGGATCAATGAGCAGGTTGGACATCATTACCTCCTTTTCAGGTTTCAAGTGGTGTACTGCCATACCCGGCAATCCTGTGACAAACGGGAAGGCGAAATCAAATCGAAAAGGATAAAGTGGAAAAAGAAGGGTATGAAAAGGGCAACTTATTTATTGCCCAGACCTGCGGAGACTGGTGACCTGCTTTCGATGCACGCGGGACCGAATTTAGGGGACGTTGTAGACTCATTGGACATAATTAGCTGGCTGAACGCAAGGCGAACAAAAAGGGGATGACCGTGCATGAAAAGGTCGTAATAGTCAACAACGTCCCTTAAATTCCGTTTCTTTGGGTTCCGGTTATAGTTCAGCGAACGTCAAAATGGGTATTATTCTATAAAATCAGCCTTGGATGAAATCTTTTCAGGCAGGGTGATGCCCCATTTTTCAAGCTGGGACCGGCTGAAAAAAAATCGCCCCTTGTTTTCCATGACAGGCGCTATCTGTTTGGGATTTTTCCCGCCAAGAATCTTCAAGGCCATCTGGGCGGCGAGTTCACCATGTGTTTTCCCAAATAGGACCAGACCGCCGATCGTCTTGTCCGGGCCCACGGTAAAATCCCAGAAACCGAACGGAGGCAAGGGGGTATGCTTTGAAGTCCACGCAATAACATCCTCAGCATCCACATGGCTGCCATCGTCATCCACAATGGTCTGGTAAAGGCCGACCACAACGGCATCATACCCTTTGAGTTTTGCACTGAGGACGGTCTTTTTCCATTCTGACCATTGACCGATCAATTTCAGGTCAATCTGGATACCCAACACAGATACACTGGATTGGTCATTGAACATCTCATGTACGGAAATCTTTGATGTATTGCCGGAGTCAAACAGGAGAAGAATCTTTTGAGGTTTGGGATGAATCCATTTGCTCAGATAGATGATGGACCGTTTCATCAGGGGGCGTTCAAGAACGCCGGTGATATTTTCAGCCTTATTGATACCATAGTCTCTAGGGTTATTATTCACCCCCAGATAGACCACCGGCGTCTTTGTTTCTGCAAGCCTGGGGCCCACAAATTTTAGGGCATTGTCATCGCCTAAAATCACCAGCACAGGCTGGATCTGTTCATACATTTCATACGCCAGCTGTCCACGCTTTTCATATTGAGCCGGCGGCAGGCGTTTGGTGTTCATTTCAAAATAGATCAGCGTGTAATCTTTACCCAGGATATTTTCAAGTCCCTTTTTATAGCTGGCGTCCCATGGGTATAGTCCGCTATAACTTTCGATCACCAATATGGTTTGATTGTCTGCAAGGCAGGACATTCCATTCAATAAAACGAATAACACTGTAGCGATCAAAATTTTTTTCATGAGAATATCCTTTTTTATCGTGTCATGTTTCATGCGGGGAACGTACAAAATATGTTTTTTTGTATTATAAGATTTTTTGTTATCAGTAGTGTCCGGTTAAGATTCAAATAAATCCAATTGGATATGGGCACTAGCAATTTTGTTTTTGTAGTTGATCGGTTCAAAGGCTTGGTACAATGGGATTTTCTCAAAAAGAGTCAAGCTCAAAATCATCAAAACAGCGAGGAGCAAAGTCATGATTTCACAAAAACTCCAGGATGCCATCAACTACCAAATCAACCTGGAATTGTATTCAGAATATCATTATCTGTCCATGGCGTTATATTTAAGCTCAATATAAAAAAAAAGTTGCTTTTTACGTCGCCGAGTAAACCCAGCTGAAGCTTGTGTGTCAATACTGACATCAATACAGCATGTTGTGCAAGGTAAAATTAGTCGATTAGCCGTTGTGCACGCATTGCAGTCTGATCCTTGAAATCAACAGTCTGGCTTTCCGCAACACCAGATAAAGGCTAATTTTAGGCGCAGCCGTACGGTATGGCCGCTAGATCAGGGATGTTGGGGGATGTTGGGGGACGTTGTTGACAATTGGCACTTATTAAGATACACGGCAACAAATCATTCGAAAACCCACCGCTAACAGTAAAAAGCATAGCCATTCCGAGAAGAGCGCGTTTAGATTCACCGGGGACGCTTCACCACGTCATCATTCGAGGTATTGAAAAGGGTCCAATCGTTGACGACGATGATGATCGCAAAGCATTTGTGGATCGAATGGG
>JBNLFN010000106.1:0-51699 GCA_050305555.1 Desulfobacteraceae bacterium
CTATGGGTTTGATGGGTTTGCAGATTTAAAAAAAATGGCTGGAGGGGCGGTCCTGCCCCTCCAGCCGGCAATAAGGTTATTGGGTATTATATTTTGTGTTTGTTGTCGTTACTCTTGCTCGACTGGAATAGAGGCTGTGGCGACCCCCATGGTGGCGGATGCCCTGCTGATTGCAGCGCCGCCGCCGGAGTGGGTGCTCAGACCAAAGTCCGGATAAGCTTCACCACCGTGTTCGGCATAGTCGAGTCCATCGATCTCCTCTTCGGGCGTTACCCGTAAGCCGATGGTCATGGAGATGATTTTAAACAAGATAAATGCAACAACGAAGGTCCAGACAAAGCAGGATCCGATACCGAGCAATTGCACCCCGATGATTTTGCCGGTGGTGCCGCCGATATTGAAAAGGCCGGCACCCAGGGTGCCCCATGCGCCGCAGACACCGTGAACAGAGATGGCGCCGACCGGATCATCGATTTGAATTTTATCGAAAAACAGAACCGACATGACGACCAGTAGACCGGCCACGGCACCGATGATAATGGCACTGGAGGGGGTCACGTTGGCGCAGCCGGCGGTAATGCCCACCAAGCCGGCCAAAGCGCCGTTCAGGCTCATGCCCACTTCGGGTTTTCCAAATTTAATCCAGGAGATGGCCATGGCCATGACGGAGCCGGCAGCGGCCGCCAGGTTGGTGTTGACAAAGATCATGGCAATGGAGGTGTCCGCCGTGGTGGTGGAGCCGGGATTAAAGCCGAACCAGCCCAGCCACAAGATGAAGACCCCCAGCGCTGCCAGCGGCATGTTATGCCCCATAATGGCGCGCGGCTTGCCGTCTTTGCCGTATTTTCCCAGGCGCGGTCCCAGAACGATGGCGCCGGCCAGAGCGGCCCAGCCGCCCACGGAGTGGACCACGGTGGAGCCGGCAAAGTCAATAAATCCCAAGCCCTCGAGCCAACCCTGGCCATGAAAGAGGCTGCCCCAGGCCCAGCTGCCGAAAACCGGGTAGATGATCGCGCTTACCACGGCGCTGTACATCAGGTACCCCACAAACTTGGTGCGTTCGGCCATGGCGCCCGAGACAATGGTGGCCGCGGTGGCTGCAAACACGACCTGAAACATCCAGAAGGCCAGCACCCAGGGGTCGCCGTCCACTGAAAAATCGCTCAAAAAGAAACCTGAGGTGCCGAACCAGCCGGTTTTAGTGGCTCCGAACATGATGCCGAACCCGACGGCCCAAAACGCAATGGAGCCCATGGAAAAATCCATCAGGTTTTTCATCATGATGTTGACCGCATTTTTGGCGCGGGTAAAGCCGGCCTCCACCATGGCAAAGCCGGCCTGCATAAAGAAAACCAGGGCGGCCGCCACCAAGGTCCAGAGGTAATTGGCATGGGTCTGGACCAGGTCAATGGCCTCTTTGTTGGACAGGGCAGTCGGAGCTGGATCATCAGCCCAAGCCCAGGCAGCGCTGACAAGAAGGACTATTGCTGCATATGTGATTAATTTTATCGCTTTCATCGGATTTGCATCTCCTTTCGGTATAAAACGTAACTGCAATTTAGCTGGGTTGATGGTATTAAACTGCTTCGGGTCCGGATTCACCAGTGCGAATACGAACAGCTTGCTCTATGGGCATGACGAAGATTTTACCGTCCCCCACCTTGTTGGTGTTGGCATTTTCAGCAATGGTGGACACGATCTTGTCGGCCATGTCGGCGGCCACGACCAAGTCAATTTTAACTTTGGGCACGAAATCCACCTGATACTCGGTGCCGCGATAAATTTCCTTGTGGCCGCGCTGGCGGCCGAAACCTTTGACTTCGCTAATGGTCATGCCCGACACACCCAATTTATTCAGGGCGTCTTTGACATCATCCAAGCGAAAAGGCTTGATGATGGCTTCAATTTTTTTCATTTTTTACTCCTCAATTGTAAGTGGTCAGCGTGATCGATCATTTTGGACATATTGAGCAAGTGCCGTGCCATCCGTGCAAAATTAATTTAAACAATTGATATATAAGTCAAAAGTAAATAATGTAGGATACATGGAAAATATATTAAAACTACGAAAATGTAGTATAGATAGATATAATAAACAAAATTGTAATAAAAAAGGTCTGATTTGCGCTGTTCGACCAAGCAGCAATAGGCGCGTAATCAATTCGAACAACCGGATTACCGTTGGCTTTTTCCCAGGCCGAATTGGCCACACCCCATGAATGGATGTGTTGCGCCTCATTGCCGGCCGATAGGGGTCTTTATTGACGCAAGGCACCTTGCCGGCATACTGCGAAGAAATTGCTTGACCATCGGTTGAAAAAATACGGTACAGAGTTTATACTGATTTTTGTTTATTTGATTGAAAATATTCCGGCTATGGATGTACCCCAACAGGTGTGCAGGTGCCGAAGACGACATAGGCGATGCCACCCCCCGATGCCGTGAGTACGGATGTGCCATCCTTTTTGGAGATGGTCAAACTCCAGGCCAAACCATCCTCAACCCCCTCAACACCTTGATCGATGCCCTGAATGACCAACTTGTTTTCAATATGCTCAAGACGGTTAAAGGCGATGGTTTTTCTGACCAGGCTTTCTTTTGAAGGACGGATCATTTTGGCTTTAAAATCGATCCAAAAATTCTTGGGAAGGCCCAGGGTGTCCGCATCGACATTGTCGGTGATTTTGTATCGGTTGATTTCAATGATTCTTTCAGTCGTGCCGGTCAAAGGTTTGGAACCATTAAAATCTCCGGCAAATGATGCAGTGGCCAATGTGAGAAAACATAAGCCCGCCATCAAGAGGTGTCTCATCGGTGTTGTTCCTTTAAGCAAAAGGTGTTTTTTATCGATTATAGTATGGTAATGTGTCGCAAGCTTTAAAGTCAATCAAAGCCGATGGGATTGACGATAGGTGCCAATCAAAATTGCCCCCAGCGCAAGCGATCCCCGCTCATTCTGTGCTACCGGAAAATAAGCCGAACGTGCGTACTTCATCCAGATCATCCCATTATAAATCCATCACTGTCGCCATGACCTCCAACCGCCAGAAAAGGGACATATCATGGATCCATCGATCAATCAGTGCATTAGAATCGCGTCTTCCGGTCAACTCACATCCGATATGAATATAAAATGCCATGGGGGGACCTCCTTTGGGGTGACGATTTCGCGCGTGTCGGGAAATGCTGCCTTTTAATTATGAGTCATGCGGGGAGTGAAAATGGTTCAAAAAAATCGCTTTTTAGATCGGATCAGGTGGTTATGGGCTGTAGGGGTATTGAAAGGATGAGTGGTGATGCGGATAGGTCAGTGTTCGAGCTCTTGAAACAAGCGCCCATTTGTTCGCACGAACTGCTCTAAAGATTGCCCTTTCGCTATCTGAGCCCAGGGTGCGAACAACATGGCATCAAACTCAGGCGATGGGTTGAATTGGTTCCGGCTGTTAAATTGGTAAAACAAGGCCACTGAAATAAACAGGCTTGCGACCATGGCGCAGATCAAATAGATCTTGGACTTGGGCGCACGTGTTGCGGCCTGTATGCTGAGCGCGCAAAGAACGCCGAAGATGATAATGGGCAGCAAGGTGTCTACATAAGCGCGTATTGCCGGCTGGCAAATATTGTAGCCGATGAAGTGGTTGATATACATGGTCAAATCGAGCACGATAAAACTCGCTGTGACCAACAAAAGATGAAAATGAAATTGGGTTTCGCGCTTGAGCACGTGGCCGATAAAAGCCCATACAGCCGACCAGATGGAGATCAGGACCAGGAGGATCAGCACCACAAGGGCGGCATCAAACAAATCATCCGCTATGCCGGCATCCCCCATGTCGATGAAAATATCAAAAAACAGCAGCAGGACGCAGACCAAGGCCAAACTCCAGGCTGACAGGGGGGTGCGCCATTGCGCACGGCGGTCTGGGGGGATTTGCATTTTTTTGCTTTGCGCCACTGGGTGATGGGGATTTACGACTCTGAGCAGGGTCTTGCCCAGCACGAATATATCCCCACTGTGCAGGGGTGCGCTATCGGCGACATCTTGCATGCGATTTTGAATGAAAACGCCATTTACGGATGCCAGGTTGCGGATCAGCCAACCCGCTTCAGCCTGCTCGATGCGGGCGTGTTGGGAGCAAACATATCCATCGGCAAGGATTACATCATTGTCGTAGCCACGGCCGACAGTCACCGGGAGTTTATCGAGCTTGTGGATTCGAATTGCTTTGCGACGTTGATTGAGTTCCTGGATGATTAGTTCTGCCATTTGATCTTCTCAATAAATTTTTGGATAAAGGCATCCCCGTTTTCCCTGCTGACGCCGGCCAGCGCCGCGCTGATCACGATGGCCCGATCCGGTTTGTTAAGGCTCACCATACTCAACGTATAATCGTACAGCTTGGCGTACTTGAGGTATTTGCGGACCGCAAAGGAGAGTTTCCAGTCCATGTCGGCATGGCGCAAGAATAGGGTGCGCTTTCGGTAATTGCTGCGATTCTTACTGGCGGCATTGTTAGGTGAAGTGTAAGCATTGAAGATGCTTTGGACTTTATCATAGAATTGCAGACTGTTGAGTTCGTCCGTTTCGAGCCAATTGAATTTCACTTTGATTTTACCGGTCACCATGCCGCGGGCCACATAAACGCCGCTAGGTATGGCATGGCCGCTGATCATGCGCCGATACTTTTTCTTGTCCGTATCGATCTTTTCCCCCCAGCCTTTGATGTAGGCTTTTTCAATTTTAGGGATCAAAGCATCCCCATAAGGCTCACTCGCCCAATTGGCTGCCAGCACTTCTCCCATGAATCGATCTTGATTTTCCAACAATTGCTGTTCGATACGATGATCGAAGTCAATAACCGGTTCGGTTGCGGTTTGCACTGTATTCATCAAAAATTTCAAGAATCGGACAGGCACCAAAAAACCGATTTCATTGCCGCGCGTCGACACGTTGATACCCACCACCCTGCCCTGGCTATCAATTGCCGGCCCGCCGCTCATACCGGGATTCAGCGCACCGGAGAACAAAATTTGCTCATACAAACGATCTTCCAGCAAGCCATTGTAATTGCCTTCCACGATGGCCATGCTCAAATCGTAGGGGTTGCCCATGGCATATATTTTGGCCCCCTTGGTCAACCGATCTTGTCTGTACTCAAAAAAGCGGGTGGGGATGTCGTCGCATATGGCAATGGCCAAATCATTTATGATATCAATATTGAGCAGGGTCAACGGGTGGTGAAAACCATCCTTATCGATACATTCCAGCCGATAGGTGTCCGGCTTATGGATCAGGGCAGCGACCACGTGGTAGTTGGTGGCGATGTGCCCTTGCTTTGAGATTTGAAAACCCGATCCGGATGAAAAAGTCTCATCCGATGATTTTTCGACGAGTTTGATTTGGTACAAAAGGTCGCTGAATTGGTCGAAGAGCAATTCAGCGTCCTGGTCCCGTTGGGACCAGCCGGGGTCGGTGACCATGAGCACCAAACCCACGGCCCATATAATGGATAACAATTTCACGCGGCCATCGCTTGTTCAACAGGGTGGCAAAACGTAACCTTTTGATGATTCAACCTATAAGACCCGTGTGGGTGTGTCAACACATCCTACGGCTCCAGGTGTTGCGACCAATAACGCTGCACCAGCGCGCGATGGTGCCGTAAGCGGCTGTCATCGATACAGACAGGGGTCTCTTTTAAATTGAGCCGGTGGGCCATGGCGCGCAACACCAGGTAAGTCCGGCGTAAACCAAAGGCGGTCTGGGTGTCGATTAGTTGATAGCGTGACAGCGCCTGCAGCAAACGCACGTTATCGGTCCAACGCAATAGATCGGGGTAGCGGTGGGCATGGGCCAGTATCAGGTACTGCACCATAAACTCAATGTCCACAATACCCCCAAAGCCCTGTTTGATGTTGAAGCTTCCGTCGGGCGGCGGCGGCTGGGCGTCGCGCAGTTTCTTTCTCATTTGACCCACTTGGCTGCGCAATTGGTCTATGTCGCGCACCTGGGTCAATACTTCCGCACGGATTTGTTCAAAGTGCGCCTTGATTTCAGGGTCCCCGATAATGGCCCGGGCGCGAATCAAGGCCTGATGCTCCCACGTCCAGGCATCGTTGAGCTGATAGTCGCCAAATCCCTGAACATGGCTTACCAGCATGCCCGAATCCCCGCTGGGGCGCAGGCGCATATCGGTCTCATATAAAATACCGGCGGCGGTATGGGCCGTTAGGATATGCAGCACCCGTTGGCCAAGCCGGGCAAAAAATGAGGCGTTGTCGATGGGTCGCTCGCCACCCCGGGTTTGGCCCGGTGCAGCGGCGTGCAAAAAAACCAAGTCCAGGTCCGAGCGGTAGCCCAGTTCCAAGCCGCCCAGCTTGCCATAGGCGATGACGGCAAAGCCCTGACGGAAAATAGTATCGCCGATTTGGCAGGTGGGGGTGCCGTGTTTGGCTGCCAAGTGTCGCCATGACATTTCCACCACTTCATTTAAAACTACCTCGGCAATATCCGACAGATGGTCGCTGACCTTCATCAGGGGCAAGACATGGGTAATATCCGAGGCCGCCACTCGCAGCACGTTGATTTGTTTAAAAATGCGCAAGGTCTCAAGGTGGTGCTCAAAATCAGCCTCCAAGATACCGGCCAACCGGTTGCGCAGCTCCTGGGCTAGCTCTTTACGGGAGGGTGGGCGATACAGGGTGCGGGGATCAAGTAGTTCATCCAACAGGACCGGATGCCGGTTCACCAAGGCGGCAATCCAGGGGCTGGCTTCAAAAAGTTTCACCAAGTGCGTCAGGGTGGAAGGATATTCGCACAGCAGGGCCAGATAGGCCGTCCGCCGGCAGATGATCTGCACCAGGTCAAAGAGCCGTCCCAGCACCAATTGGGGGTGGTCGGCCTGCCCGGCCGCCTTGAGCATCAAGGGGATCAGTTTGGCCAGACGATCATGCCCGATGGCGCTCATCGATTTTAAAGCGCTTGCTTGGTGTAAATCTTCTATCAACTGATAGGCGCGTTCCGGGTCGCTAAAGTTTGCCTTTGTCAGGATCTCTTTGCTCTGGCGCGGATCCAGCGCTCCCTGCCAGATAGCTGATAATTCAGTCAATAGCACCGCTGTCTGCGAAGCGCCGCTGCCTTGGGCCTCTTTGCCGCCGAGCAGCTCATTAAAATGGTGGTGGACGATACGACGGTGTTTTTCCAATTGGGCGGCAAAGGATGCCCATTCCCCAAATCCCATGGCGCAGGCCAGGCGCAAACGGTCATGGGGGTGTTGGGGCAAGCGATGTTGCTGCTGATCCGAATAAGCCTGAATGCGGTTTTCTGTTTGCCGCATGAATACATAAGCCTCACAGAGGTCGCGACCGATTTGATCGGGAATATAGTTTTGCGCCGCCAGCAGTTGAAGGACTGTCCGGATGGGCCGGATTTGCAGTTCCGGTTGCACGCCGCCGCGAATCAATTGAAAGACCTGGCCAAAGAACTCAACCTCGCGAATACCGCCGGCGCCCAACTTGATATTATCCTCCATCCCTTTGCGTTGTACTTCTAAAAAGATGCGCTGTTTCATATCCCTTAAGGCTTCAAATGCATTGTAATCCAGATAGCGACGAAATACGAAGGCGCTGAGCCGCTGGATCAATTGCCGGCCGGCGGATAGGTCCCCGGCAACGGCCCTTGCTTTGATCATGGCATAGCGCTCCCACTCGCGGCCCTGGTATTGGTAGTATGCTTCCATGCGATCAAAGCTGAGTGCCAAGGGGCCGGACTCGCCATAGGGGCGCAGGCGCATATCCACTCGAAAAACAAATCCTTCGGCTGTGGTCGCCCCAATCATTTGAATGAGCTGTCGGCCAAGTTTAAAAAAGAACGCCTCGTTGGAGATGCTGTTTTCTCCCTTGTGGATATTGCCATCCTGCGGATAGGCAAAGATCAGGTCGACGTCTGATGAAAAGTTAAGCTCATGGGCGCCAAGTTTGCCCATTCCCAGCACCACCAGATTTTGGGGATGGCCTTGATTATCCAATGGTGTTCCCCATTGTCGGCATTGGCGTTGGTATAGGTAATTCAGGGCTTGCAGGATACATGTATCGGCCAGGGCCGTCAGATCGGCCAGGGTGCTGTCCAGATCGGACAGTGCGGCCAAATCGCGCACTGCAATGCCCACCATCTCGCGCTGGCGGAAAAGGCGAAGTTGCTTTTTAAATTCATCAGGGCTCAGATGGGACAGGTTTGAACCTTGCTTAAGATTGGAATCGGGGGCGAGATGCTTGGACAAGTGGCGCTCAAAGCGTGTCGTCAATTCATCACCCTGGTAAGGGCGCATTAACTCACCGGCGTGCAGCATGTCAGCCGCCAACCTCGGGCGTGAGATGCAAGTTTGGGCCACAAAGCGGCTAAAGGCAAACGCGGTGCGCAACGCTTCACAGGCGGCGGGATCGGAGGGTAACGAAAGCATCTCCTTGGCAAGGGCCTGTTCAAAGGATTGCCAGAGGGTATCTGCCTCATCACTCAAGGATGGGGGCAACGTGGGCTTAAGGCTTCCAGCAAAACGGGGTTGAAGGTTCATGTATTTAGATCAAGCCTTTTTGGATAGAGGGTGCGTGTGACATTATGCTGCGATATGCATGAGATAAGCGAGAGATGTCACACCGGGATAGCGCTCCCGCCCTTGATGATATCCTTTATAAGATACCAGATATTACCTGGTGAACCAAGCTTTGCTTGGTGCGAGCCGGGTGATGCGCTATCATAAACGACATATTTGTAATTTTTGTCCCTTAAGTATTCCAATTTTGTAATATAGCTAAAGCTAATTTTTGCTTCTCAAATAACAAAGACCGTGCTATTAAACCAAGTTCAGCTATAAATGCGGTGCGGCATGTATGTTGCAGTTTTAGACCCTGGCGCATTGCCTGATATCATAGCCTCCGCGGCCATAAGGAGGAGGAAGCGGTTGTGCCATCCTCATTTGGCCGTATGTCCGGAAATATTTTTGGTTTCCAGGTACCCAGGGTCTTGGTAATCCAGGCCACCTGCGCTGCGGGGTGGACGTTAACTCGAGGAGTAAGCCATACCATGTGTCGTTTGTTTGCCATTTCAAGTCAAGAACCTTTATCGCCCATGGTGGCCATGGATGCCATGGATGCCATGCGCGAAGGTCATGACGGTTCCGGTGTGGGCCTTTTCTTGCGCGACCTTTCAGGCCCCTTTGAAGATATGCGAGATGCACCCATCTTATCGGGTATTTTCACCAAATCCGGCTTGCGAAGACTGGATGACTATATGATGGATCTCGGGTTCCGGACCAAATATAAAACCTCGATCAAAATTCCCAAGGAGCCGCCGCCGGGCGTTCCCAAAAGGGATAACTACCTGATTCGCGCCTATGAATACCCCGACGAGTGGGAGAGCTGGACCACGTCGGAACGATACGACGGCCTGGTCAGGACCCGCCTGGAACTGCGGGCCATGGGCGAGGAACAAGGCGACATGATCGTCTACTCGTTTTGGCCGGATGTGATCATGATCAAAGAGATCGGTGATCCCATGACCGTAGCCAAATTCCTGGGGCTGGATCGCAAAGAGCTTTACGCCAGGGTGATTTTAGCCCAAGGCCGGCAGAATACAAACTACGCCATTAATCTGTATGCCTGTCATCCCTTTTTTATCCAAGGGTACACCACCATGACCAATGGCGAGAACACGGCCTTTGTGCCCATTCGTGAATACCTGCAATCGCGAGGGGTGCCCGGCTATATCGGTTACAACTCTGATTCGGAAGTGTTTACCCATATTTTGCATTACACCTTGACCCAATTGGGATTGAGCCTGGAGGCTTACAAACATATTATCACACCGCTGCAGGAGGACGTGCTGATGGCGCATCCCAATGCAGATTTTCTCAAGCAGATCAAGCGATCGTGCCGACGGCTGATCATCGACGGTCCCAATTGTGTGATCGGGTGTTTACCGGACCATTCGGTATTCATGGTCCAGGATCGTAAGAAACTGCGACCGGGTGTGGTGGGCGGCCGTCCGGGACGGTGGGCCTTTGCCTCCGAGATTTGTGGAATCGATGCCGCCATTCCCGATCGTGATAAAAGCAAAGATTTTCAACCCATGCATCTGGATACGGTGGTTGTCGGTCCGGATCGCCAGGAGATGGACATATGCTCCCAGACAGACCCATTACCCCTTCCACACTAAGCGTTAAAGATCTGCTGTGGCAGATAGACTGGCGCAAGGGCAAATGCACATTGTGCGGCCGCTGTACCGCCGTGTGTCCGGTAAACGCCATTGAGCTGGGCGTTTTTCGCAAGCGCTCGGTGACCACTTCTTTGGATCCGGCCAACCCGCCGTCCAATGTCTATGCGGTGTATCAAGGCATCCGTCAGAAGACCGATCCGGCCTATGCTTGTGTGGGCTGCGCCATGTGCAACCTGGTGTGCCCCAATGACGCCATCATTCCCATGCGTTCGGATGAAGCGGACAAAGTGCGCTTTCACGTCAACCGGGGTGGACAGCCGCGCAGGCGGGGGGGGCGGCGCAATGCCCCGCATGGCCTATTGGATCAGATTAAATTTATTCGTATTTCCATGCTCACCGATCCGGCCCTGGATGCGGGGCGGCATGAGTTTGAGCTGCGCACTTTGCTGGGCAGAGTGCTGCCGCCCGAAGAGAACCTTAAGTTTTATAATCAGAACGGTTGGATGCCGCCGGTACGCGAAATCTATCCGCTGCTGATTGGATCGATGTCCTTCGGGGCCCTGTCGCCCAATATGTGGGAAGGACTGCAATTGGGGGTGGCTTACCTGAATGAAGAGTTGGGCATGCCCGTCCGCATGTGCACCGGTGAAGGCGGCTGCCCACCGCGGCTGTTGCGCAGCCGCATGCTAAAATACACCATTTTGCAGATTGCCAGCGGCTATTTCGGTTGGGACGAGATCATTCATGCTCTGCCGGAGATGAAGGAAGATCCCTGCGCCATTGAAATTAAATACGGCCAGGGTGCCAAGCCCGGGGACGGGGGGCTCTTGATGTGGCACAAAGTCAATAAACTGATCGCCGCTATCCGGGGTGTACCCACGGGGGTTAGCCTGCCCAGTCCGCCCACCCATCAAACCCAGTACTCCATTGAAGAGTCGGTGGCCAAAATGATCGTGTCCATGTCGATGGCCTGGGGATTTCGTGTGCCGGTCTATCCCAAGATTTCAGGTAGTTCCACGGCAATGGCCGTGCTTAACAACCTGACGCGCAATCCCTATGCG
Organism: Desulfobacteraceae bacterium; assembly: GCA_050305555.1. Taxonomy (GTDB): domain Bacteria; phylum Desulfobacterota; class Desulfobacteria; order Desulfobacterales; family Desulfosarcinaceae; genus JARRKU01. The sequence continues at coordinate 11,272 of JBNLFN010000106.1, forward strand.
GCTGGATTGGCCATTGATGGAGAGGACGGCGGCACGGGTGCGGCCTACAATGTCTCCATGAACCACATGGGCCATCCCATCGCCACCAATATTCGGGATGCGTATCGAAATCTGGTCATCCTGGGCAAGCAGAATGAAGTGCCGCTGTTTGCCGGCGGAGGGGTCGGGAAAAACGGCAACCTGGCGGCCAATGCGGCAGCCCTGATCATGCTGGGCGCCAGCGGGGTTCAAATCGGCAAATACATCATGCAGGCCGCTGCCGGCTGTTTGGGCTCGGAAGGTGATCGGTGCAACATCTGTAACATCGGTCTGTGCCCCAAAGGCATCACTTCACAGGATTCACGCCTCTATCGCCGCCTGGATGTGGATCAAGTGGCCGAGCGGGTCGTCGACACTTTTCTGAGTTTTGATACGGAGTTAAAGAAGATCATGGCGCCATTGGGACGCTCCACAGCCCTGCCCATCGGCATGTCGGATGCACTGGGCATCAGTGATTATCAAGCCGCCAAGCGCTTGGATATAAAGTATGTGGTATAGTTATGCGGAGATTGGGTAATGAGCGGTAATCAGGAATATGTGGTGATTTCAGGCAAAGTCGATGGCCAGCGCATTGCATCGCGGCTTCTTGAAGAGCAGATTCAGGCCGCCGTGGCCGAGGGCCATACCCGGCTGCATGTCGAAGCTTACGGTCAGCACGGTATCGGCGGCCGTCTATGGAAAGCGGGCGACCAAAAGGTTCACATGAAGATCACCGGGCCGGTGGGGCAGCGCACCGGTTCTTTGGGTTTTGCCAATACCGTGGTTGAAATCATGGGACCCACATCAGATGATATCGGTTGGCTGAATGCCGGTGCTGAAATCATCGTTCACGGCAATGCCGCCAACGGGGCGTGCAATGGCATGGCCCAGGGCAAAGTATATGTGGCCGGCAACATCGGCGCCCGCGGCATGACCATGACCAAACAAAACCCACGTTTTGCAGCTCCGGAGTTATGGGTACTGGGTGCCGCCGGTGACTATTTCGCAGAGTTTATGGCCGGCGGCATCGCCGTGATCTGTGGCCATGATGCCCAGAATCCTCACAATGTCTTGGGTTACCGACCGATGGTCGGCATGGTGGGCGGGAAAGTATTCTTCAGAGGACCCCACAAAGGGTATAGTCATGGCGATGCCAAGATGGTGCCCATTGACGATGAGGCATGGCAGTGGCTGACTTCCAACATCAAAGTGTTTTTAGACAAAATCCAGCGCCCTGAATTGCTGGCCGACTTGACCCAAAGGGACGCCTGGCAATTGATAAAAGCGCGCACACCCCAGGAAAAAGTGACCCGGGAAAAGCGTTCCATGGCGGCTTTTCACAAGCAGGTATGGGATGCAGAATTGGGACACGGCGGTCTGGTGGGCGATTTGACCAACCTGGACCGCAGCGTGATCCCGCTGATTACCCGAGGCCACCTGCGACGTTTTGTACCGGTGTGGGAGAATTACAAATACATGGCCCCTTGCGAGGCAACATGCCCAACGGGCATCCCGGTCCAGCAGCGTTGGCGCCTGGTGCGCGATGGCCGTGTGGACGAGGCTGTGGATCTGGCCCTGGCTTACACGCCTTTTCCAGCGACCGTTTGCGGTTATTTATGCCCCAATCCTTGTATGGGAGCCTGTACCAAAGGGGCCGCATTGATGGCGCCGGTGGATATCGCCCCGTTGGGCCAAGCCAGCATCAAGGCGAAGGTGCCTGAATTGCCGGCGCTGTCCGGGAAGAAAGTGGCTGTGATCGGTGGCGGACCGGCGGGTATTTCCGTGGCATGGCAGTTGCGTCTCAAAGGCCATGAAGCGGTGGTATACGATAACGCCGAAACCCTGGGGGGCAAAATTGCGGCTTCCATACCCCAAAGCCGGATTCCCAAAGAGGTGTTCGATCAAGAGATCGCACGGGTTGGCGAAGTGATCTCGCATGTGCATTTGAAGCAACCCTTGAGCCGCAAAGACACCGAGCAGCTCATTGTGGATTATGATTTTGTGGTGATCGCAGCGGGTGCGCAAAAACCAAGGACGTTGCCCATACCGGGCAATGAGCGTTTGATCACGGCCCTTGATTTTCTAAAGGCCGCTAAAGCCGGTAGCGCTAGTGTGGGACGGACCGTCGTGATCATCGGTGCCGGCAATGTGGGCTGCGATGTGGCCACCGAAGCGGCCCGATTGGGTGCCGAAGATATCACCCTGCTGGATGTCCAGGAACCGGCGTCTTTCGGCAAAGAGCGCGATGAGGCCGAAAAGGCGGGCGCCAAGTTTCGCTGGCCGGTCTTTTCCCAGGCCATTACCGAAGCCGGCGTGCAACTGGACACGGGCGAAGTGGTGTCGGCGGATTCGGTTTTTATCTCCATCGGCGATGCGCCCGACCTCGAATTTCTCACCCAGGAGATCGCTTTGGATCGCGGTTTTATTAAGGTGGATGAGCACTACCAAACCTCGCACCCCAAAGTGTTCGCCATTGGTGATGCCGTGCGGCCCGGTCTGCTTACCGATGCCATTGGTGCCGGCCGACGGACTGCCGAAGCCATCGATGCCATTGCATCGGGTAAACGGCCGGCCGCGAATCCCAAGACCATCATCGATATCAACCGGGTGAACCTGGAGTATTACGATCCACGTATCGTCGCTTACGAGGATTTGGACCATTGCGGCAGCCAGTGCGCCTCTTGCGGTCAGTGCCGCGATTGTGGCATCTGTGTGGCCATGTGTCCGGAATCGGCCATCAGCCGGCAGGAAACAGCTGATGGCAAGTATGAATATGCAGTGGATGCGGACCGTTGTATCGGTTGTGGTTTCTGTGCCGGGGCGTGTCCTTGTGGCATTTGGGACATGATACCCAATGTGCCCTTGGATTAATTGGCTGCATCTGTTGAAGCCCACGGCCTGAACGGAGCGTACGGTTGCACACCGTGCGCTCTTTGTGTGTATATAGAACAATTGCTGGGGGCATATACAGGAATTGGAAGTTGGCGTTGGTAGGGGGTAGCAACAGCGGGTTTTAAGTGTTAAGTGTTAAATTTTAAGGTTTAAGTGAAGGATTGGAATCGATTTTATAATTTAAGCAGCAAAAAAAGCCTGGGTGCATGCTTCTATTCTTTTATCGTTTTTTTATATTCGATAAAATTCATTCCCTTAAAACTTAAAACTCTTTTCTTAAGTATTTTAACCAAATGACTTGGACCCAAAAAGTATGAATTATATATACCCATACTTGTTTAAATTTAATGAGTAGGGTATGGGTGCAGATTAAAACACGATAGGTACCTATGAAAACGGTCGACGTGTGCGGCCTTTTTTGTAGCAGCATGGATTACGACCCAAATTGAACGCAAAGACGATAAAAGCCCTATTGGCCCTGGAGGATGGTCGTACTTTTGGGTGCCGTTCGTTTACCGGCCCCGGCGAAGTGGGCGGCGAAGTGGTATTCAACACCAGTATGAGCGGCTACCAAGAGGTGCTCACCGATCCTTCTTACAGCGGCCAGATGGTGACCATGACCTATCCCTTGATTGGAAATTACGGCGTTAATTTTGAGGATGTCGAATCGAGCCGGGTACAAGTGGCCGCTTTCATCATTCGTGAATACCAACCGATTCCCAGCAATTTTCGCTCTACCGGGAGCCTTGCCGAATATTTGCAACGCTACCGCATTCTGGGCGTCGATGCCATTGATACCCGGGCCCTGACACGCCATATCCGCAATGCAGGCGCCATGCGGGCGGTGCTTTCCACCCAAGAGCTGGACCCCCAAACCTTGGTGCGCAAAGCCCAATCCCAACCCAGTATGGCCGGACTTGATTTGGCCAAAACCGTTACCGCCGGCAGCGCTTACCGCTGGCGCAACAATGGACCTGATCCCATCGACGGGAAGTTGGACACCAGCGTTTGGTTGCACCGGGACACCCAACCTTCGGTGGTCGCCATTGATTTTGGCATTAAATACAACATTTTGAGATGCCTGACGGCTCACGACCTGGAAGTGGTGGTTGTGCCGGCTTTTACAGACGCCCGGACCATCAGACAGATGGATCCCAGCGGCATTTTTCTTTCCAACGGCCCCGGGGATCCCGAACCGGTCACTTACGGTATCGAGACCGCCAAGGCCCTGTTGGGTTATCGTCCGATGTTTGGTATCTGCCTGGGGCATCAGATTTTGGGGTTGGCCCTGGGCGCCAAAACCTATAAGCTCAAGTTCGGCCATCGAGGTGCCAACCAGCCCGTGAAGCACCTGACCACCGGCAAAGTGGAGATCACTTCCCAAAACCATGGTTTTGCCGTGGACGCCGATACCCTGGACCCGGGCAAAGTCGAGATTACCCATATCAACCTCAATGACGATACCCTTGAAGGATTCCGCCACAAAGAGCTCCCTTTGCTGGCTGTCCAATACCACCCCGAAGCGTCACCGGGGCCTCACGATGCAAGGTATCTATTTGAGGAATTCAGGGTTATGATGACGAAGCGGTAGTTTATTTACTTAGGTGGGTATTCGTAAGGGCCGGTTTAAAGTTAAAAGGCTAAAGGCTAAAGTTTAAAGTTGAGGTTTGGGGCCCTCGTATAGGCTGGTGATGGGTATTCAGTGGATACGTAACAGCGGCATAGGAAAATGAAAAATTCCTTCCCTTAAAACTTTAATTTTTAGACTTAGACATTTGGATTGACGCGGTAGATCATTAATAAAAGCAAATAGACGATCATGCCTAAACGTACGGATATAAAATCAATTATGATCATCGGCGCCGGGCCTATTATTATCGGTCAGGCGTGCGAGTTTGATTACTCCGGCACCCAGGCGTGCAAAGCCCTCAAGGAAGAAGGCTATCATGTGATCCTGGTCAATTCCAATCCAGCCACGATCATGACCGATCCGGAAACAGCGGATCGCACCTATGTCGAACCGGTCACCCCGGAAGTCGTGGCCAAAATCATTGAAAAAGAGCGCCCGGATGCCCTCTTGCCCACTTTGGGCGGGCAGACCGGTTTGAACACAGCGGTTAAAGTGGCCGAGATGGGCGTTTTGGATCAGTATGGCGTGGAACTCATCGGCGCCAGCCTGGGCGCCATTCAAAAGGCCGAAGCCCGCGATCAGTTTCGGGCCGCCATGGAAAAGATCGGACTCAAACTACCCCAGAGCGGGTTTGCCCACACCATGGATGAGGCCCGAACCATCGCCGCCGAGATTGGTTACCCTTTGATCATTCGGCCCAGCTTTACCCTGGGTGGCACCGGCGGTGGGGTGGTTTACAATCATGAAGAGCTGGAAGTCGTGGCCAGGTCCGGTTTGGATGCCAGTTTGACCAGCCAGGTGATGATTGAACAATCCGTACTGGGCTGGAAAGAGTATGAACTGGAAGTGATGCGCGATCACAACGACAACGTGGTGATCATCTGCTCCATCGAGAACATGGACCCCATGGGGGTGCACACCGGTGACAGTGTCACCGTCGCACCGGCCCAAACCCTTAGCGACAGGGAATACCAGGTGATGCGCAACGCATCGCTGGATATCATGCGAGAGATCGGGGTGGATACCGGCGGATCCAATGTTCAATTCGCCATTCATCCGCAAAACGGCGAGATGATCGTTGTGGAGATGAATCCGCGGGTATCACGCTCCAGCGCCCTGGCTTCCAAGGCCACCGGCTTTCCCATCGCTAAAATCGCCGCCAAGTTGGCCGTGGGCTATACTTTGGATGAAATTGCCAACGACATTACCGGTGAGACCTTGGCCTCTTTTGAGCCCACCCTGGACTATTGCGTGGTCAAAATACCGCGCTGGACCTTTGAAAAATTCCCGGAAACCCCTGATCTGCTCACGACGTCGATGAAATCGGTGGGTGAGACCATGGCCATCGGGCGTACCTTTAAAGAAGCGTTCCAAAAAGGGTTGCGGGGCCTTGAGATCGGCCGCCATGGTTTTGGTGCGGACGGCAAAGGACGCCAGGATCACGATGGGGTTTTCCCCACCGATGCCGAGATCGAACAAAAGCTGAGCACCCCCAATTCGCAACGCATATTCTACTTGCGGTATGCCATGCTGGCCGGCATCAGCCTTGATACCATTTACCAGCTTACCGGCATCGATCACTGGTTTTTATATCAGCTGCAACAAATTCTAACCATGGAAAATGACCTGCGTCAGGATGCGGACAGTTGCGGCGTGGACGGTGTGTTGGACAACCTGTCCCATGACCGGCTCTGGCAGGCCAAATCCTGGGGATTTTCCGATGTGCAGCTGGCCCACTTGTTGGGATTGGACGAAGACCGGATCGCCCAGCACCGCAAAACACAAGGCATTCGCCCGGCTTATAAATTGGTGGATACCTGTGCGGCTGAATTTCGAGCCGCCACACCTTATTACTACTCGACCTATGAAAAAGAGTGCGAAGCGCGGGTTTCCAAGCAAAAAAAGGTGATGATTCTAGGCGGCGGCCCCAACCGGATCGGCCAAGGCATTGAGTTTGATTACTGCTGTGTGCACGCCTCTTTTGCTTTAGCCGAAATGTCGGTGGAGAGCATTATGGTTAATTCCAATCCCGAAACCGTCTCCACCGATTACGATACATCGGACAAACTCTATTTTGAGCCCTTGACTAAAGAGGATGTGCTGCACATCGTTGAAAAGGAGCAGCCTTACGGTGTGATCGTTCAATTTGGCGGTCAGACCCCTTTGAATTTGGCCACACCCTTGGCCTGCGCCGGTGTGCCCATTTTAGGCACCGATCCAAAGAGCATCGACCGGGCGGAAGACCGCGAGCAGTTTCAGGCCATGCTCAACAAGCTGGGTTTGGTCCAGCCGGCCAATGGCATTGCCATGCAGATTGAAGAAGCGAGCCGGGTGGCTGCGGACATCGGCTACCCGGTCATTGTACGGCCCTCGTTTGTGCTGGGCGGCCGGGCCATGAAGATTGTCTACAACCAAAAGGAGCTGGAAAATTTTACCCGCTTGGCCATTTTGGCCTCACCGGGCAATCCGGTGCTTATCGATAAGTTTCTCGAAAATGCCGTCGAAGTGGATGTGGATGCCATCTGTGACGGCCAGATCACCATCATCGGCGGCATCATGGAACACATCGAGGCCGCCGGGGTCCATTCGGGAGACTCCGCCTGCGTGCTGCCGCCATTTAGCATTCATCCGGACCTGATTGCCGAAATCACCACAGCCACCAAAGCCATGGCCAGGGAATTGAACGTCATAGGCCTGATGAATGTGCAATATGCCATTAAAAACAAGCGGCTCTACGTCATTGAAGTGAATCCGCGCGCATCGCGAACGGTGCCCTTTGTGAGCAAAGCCACGGGTGTGCCGTTGGCCAAGCTTGCCACCAAGATCATGCTGGGCCACACCCTGGCCGAACTGGGATTTACCACTGAGGTGATCCCTGCTCATCTTTCCGTCAAAGAGGCGGTGCTGCCTTTCGACCGTTTTCCCGATGTGGATACCCTGCTGGGACCGGAGATGAAATCCACCGGTGAGGTGATGGGGATCGGCACCGATTTTGGATCGGCTTATGCTAAAGCACAGGTGGGCGCTGGTCAGAAACTGCCGGTTGACGGGACCGTTTTCATCAGTGTGATGGACAGTGATAAAGCGGCCGTGGTGTCGGTGGCCCGGGAGTTTGGAAATCAGGGTTTTAACATATTGGCTACTGGTGGCACGTTCTCCTATTTAAAGGACAATGGTATTGCCGCGCAGCATGTCAATAAATTGGAGCAGGGGCGCCCCCATGTGGAAGATGCCATTAAAAATGGCGAGGTCCATTTGGTGATCAATACCGGCACCGGCGGCGGCTCCCGTAACGACGGATATGTCATTCGGCGTGCCGCGCTCAAATTCGGCATTCCCTATGTGACCACCATCGCCGGTGCGCTGGCGGTGAGCAAAGCCGTGGCGGCGCTTAAGTCCCAGGCGTTGACAGTTTGTCCGTTGCAGGATTATCACCGGGCTGATGTTGAACCTGGAGCAAAGGATCAGGCTGTCGGTTGAAACGCACCCTTGCCGGGGATGGCGTGGCTGCTGGGCTGATCCGTCGATAGACTTTGCATGTCGAGGAGTAAATGATCCATGAATGATCCAAACCAAAGCAATGCTGAAGAAATGGCCTTGAACGATCACCCTCGCGAATCTTGTGGTATTTTTGGTGTGTATGGGCACCCGGAAGCTTCCAAGTTGTGCTATTTCGGCCTCTATGCCTTGCAACATCGGGGGCAGGAGAGTGCCGGCATTGCAGCTGCCCAGGACAATATGGTGTACAATTACAAATCAATGGGGTTGGTTTCGGATGTATTTAGCATGCAGCAGCTTGAAGAACTCAAGGGCAGTTCCGGCATCGGCCATGTGCGCTACTCCACCACCGGCAGTTCGGTGCTGACCAATGCCCAGCCTTTTGTGGTGCGCCACCATAATAAATCTTATGCCGTGGGGCACAACGGCAACCTGGTCAATGCCCATCAGCTAAAAAGTGAGTTGGAAGATACCGGCTCCATATTTCAATCCACCATGGACAGCGAAGTTTTCCTGCACCTGTTTGTGCGCAACTTGAAGCAGCTGGGCTTTGAAAAAGCGCTGTTGGAAGCTACCGAGCGGATCAAGGGGGCCTTTTCCATGGTGATGCTCACCAGCCGTGGCGAGGTGATCGGTATCCGTGATCCCAATGGATTTCGCCCCCTATGTTTGGGCAAACTCAATGGCCATTGGGTGCTGGCCTCGGAAACCTGCGCCCTGGATCTGGTCCAGGCGGAATTCGTACGCGAAATCGAACCGGGCGAAATTATCATCATCGATGAAAAAGGCCCGCGCAGCCTCTATCTGCCCAAAGCCGAGCGCCAATCGTTTTGCATCTTCGAATTTATCTATTTCGCCCGTCCGGACAGTACCTTTATGGGACGCAATGTCTATCAGACCCGCAAAGCCCACGGACGGTGCTTGGCCAAAGAGGCGCCTGTGCCGGCGGATTTGGTGATGCCCTTTCCCGATTCGGGATCCTATGCGGCTTTGGGTTACTCGGAAGTTTCAGGCATCCCTTTTGAGATGGGCATGATCCGCAACCACTATGTGGGGCGAACGTTCATCCAGCCCACCCAGAGTATGCGTGATTTTGCCGTGCGCGTAAAATTGAACCCCATTAAAGAGCTGCTCAAGGGCAAAGACATTATTATCATTGAAGATTCCATTATTCGTGGCACCACAGCCAAAACCCGTGTGCGCGCCTTGCGTGAACTGGGTGTCAAGCGCGTGCATTTGCGTGTGGCCGGCCCCCCACACAGGCATCCGTGCCACTATGGTATCGACTTTTCCACTGTTGGTGAACTGATCGCCGCACGCATGTCGGTCAAAGAGTTGGGGGAATTTTTAGGACTGGATTCGCTTCACTATTTGAGCCTGGACGGACTGCTCAGCTCGACCGGCGTGAAAGATCCGCAAAAACTTTTTTGCAAGGCCTGTTTTGACGGCTGTTATCCAGTGGCCTTTGATCAGCAGTTGTCCAAGCATTGTCTTGAAAACGGTTATTAGTAGACCGGCCGAACAAGCCATAGCAGACACCGACTTGGGTATCGGCGTCGAGCTGAATGTTTTGCGGCCTTATGCTCAAACGAATTTGAGGAACATTTGGCATAAAGCGGGCGGATGATAGATGCCGTTGCTGGGTATGCCCTATAGACCTGAATCTAATTTGCACTTGCCTTTTAAGGTGACCGACACTTAAAATGAATGTGTTTGCATCTGATTGGCGCTGCACGGGAGGTCTTGCATGATTGAGTCCAAATACCTAAAAGAGAATATAGAAAACATTCAGCGCTTGATGAGTATTCAGGCACTCAAGCATTTTGAAACCCGAAATCTGGGCAAATTGCTGCGGTTGAGTAAAATTCGCCAATACAAAGATGGTGAGCTGATCATTCAGGAAGGGGATCTGGATCCGTGGCTCTATTTCCTACTTTCCGGTAGCATTCGCGTTTCCAAGGGCGGTGAAGATATCGGCATCATCAGCCGTAAAGGCGAGATCTTTGGCGAAATGCGTATCATCGATGACCAGAGCCGGTCTGCTTCGGTCTATGCCGTGGGCGATACAGTGGCACTGGCGGTGGATACTTCGGCGGGCAATCGACTCAGCACCTCGGCAGAAAAAGATGATCGCCTTGATTTTCTTTTGCTGCTCTATCGTATATTTGCCGAATACATCACCGTCCGCTTGCGTCTAACCAACGAAGAGCTGGTCAAAGCCAAACGCAGCGCCAAGTCGCAAGAGCAGCCGGTCCGCAGCCCCAAACCCGGCCCCAAGCGCCATATTGAAAACTTCTGATGTCCAAAACCGTTGCATTTTCCAAAGACACCGCCAACGTTTTTTTTCATATCCTGACCCAGTGCAACCTGCGATGCCGCCATTGTTACATCAACCCCTCCCAGCACGGTTCCCGGCAGCTTTCCCTGACGCAAATTCAACATTGGCTTGAAGCGCTTATCCAACGCAGCCCCAAAGCCAATTTGATCTTTTTAGGCGGAGAGCCCACCCTGCATCCGGATTTGGCCGCAGCCGTGCGATCCGCCCGCAAACTGGGTTATGCGTCCATCACCATCGATACCAATGGCTATCTGTTTCATGACATTCTGGAAAAAATCACGCCTGCCGAGGTGGATTTTTTCAGTTTCAGCCTTGATGGCCCTACAGCTCAAATCAATGATGCCAACAGGGGGCGTGGCTGTTTTGAGGCATGTACAGCCGGCCTGCGCCAGGCCAAGTCCAAAGGATTTAAGATTAGTCTGATTTATACGGTCAGCAATCGAAATATAATACACCTGGAAGCCATGGTGCCGTTGCTGCAAAAATGGGGTGTCGATCATTTTTTTATCCAGGTGATTGGACTTAGAGGCAAATCAGCGGCCGTATCGCCGCCGGCCCTCCCCCTGCAGCCGACCCGCCGGCAGTGGCTGCAAACGATACCTGCCGTTGCCGAAGCGGTGGCCGGTCTGGGGATTGCGGTCAGCTATCCCAAGGTCTACCTGGAGGCTGAAGAGACGTTTGCATGCGCCGGCAAAGTGGCCGACAACTATTTTGTCTTTCCCAACGGCCGCGTCTACCGCTGCCCCTTGTGCGAGGATTTTCCGTTGCACAGCCTGGACTTTGTGGATGGCGAATTGATCGCCACCAACCCCATCAACGAGTCCGATCTTTTTCAGCTCACCATTGCCGAGGGATGCGTGATGAACAAATTGGTGCAACCCGGCAATATTGTCTACGACGGAAATGGTGTCCCTGCTTATCAAATCGCCTGCTGTTTGCTCAAAGAAACCCTATAGACGGATTTTAGCATTGGGTAGGTGTGCGCGAAGTCCTTGGGGGCAAGCGGCAACCGCAGCCGGCAAGGAGCCCATTGTCGCTAAGGCCCCTTCGCCGTGTGCTGCCGGTCAGAAATTACAGACGCATCAGTTTTTCTGCTTGTTTGAAATTCTCGTCGATCTGTTTCTTCAGGTTTGTTCGATTGTTTTTAAACACTTCAACCCATGGTTCCAGGACCTTGGTGTTTTCACCCGCGGCCAGACCGGACTGATTCATGAGGGTCTCGGTTACCGTAACGGCTTGATCCTGCATCTGGGATACAGCATCGAACCAGTTGGCGAAGGCATTTTTTTGAAAATCCATCACTTGTTTGGTAATGTCATTGGTATTTGCGGCCATTTTTATTCCTCCTTAAGATTAAGTGTAATTGTGGCGATGCACCATTGGCGCAAAAGCATGTAGTTCAATATATTTATACTTTTATATTGATTGTCAATAAAAATTTGTGCAACGCACAATATTGTTTAGGTTTGAGGCAGGTAAAACAGACGGCCTTGATAATTTTTAAATACCCATTGGCCGTTTCTGGAAGGAAGCTTCGATTCGGGCAGCAGTTCGATTTTACCGCCACCACCGGGCAGGTCCACCATGAAATGCGGCATGCCCATGCCTGAAAGTGCGCCACGCAGGTTTTGGACCAGGGCCAGACTCCTTTCCAGGGGCACTTGAAAATGGTTTGTCCCCGGTACGCGGTCGAGTTGGTGCAGGTAGTAGGGCCGCACGCGAATGGCCAGGAGCTTTTCAAAAAGGGAGATGAGTCGTCCGGCATCATCATTGATGCCTTTGAGCAGCACGGTTTGGCTGCCCAAAGGGATACCGGCGTCGGCCAGCCACGTGCAGGCCTGTTCGACAGGGGGGCTGATCTCCCGGGGGTGGTTAAAATGAATATTGATGTACAACGGCCGGTATGACGCCAGCAGTTGGGCCAACTCCGGTGTGATGCGATAGGGCCAAACACTGGGGATGCGCGTATGCAAGCGCAGGGTGCGAACGTGGGGTATCTTGCCCAGCGTATCTAGCAGTTGTTCTAAAGTGGCATCGTCCAGCATCAAGGGATCACCCCCCGAAAGAATCACTTCATTGATTTCACGGTGCGCCTGGATGTAATCCACACCGGCGGCAAAAGCGGCGGCGTTGTTGGGATGCGAACGGCCCACCCGGCGTTTTCGCATGCAGAAACGGCAATGCACGGCACAGCGATCGGCCACCAGAAAGAGGGCCCGTTGCGGATAGCGATGGATGATCAACGGCGCCGGGCTTTGGGACTCTTCCGCCAGCGGGTCATTGTTCGTGCAAAGGTCTTCTACTTCTTGGGGATCGGGAATCACCTGCCTGGCCAGGGCATCCTGGGGCTGTTTAATCAAATCGAGAAAATACGGTGTAATGCGCATGGGAAATCGATCGGCTGCCGGTGCCAAAGCAACTGGATTCGCACACAGATGAGCGGGTAAATCGCGGGGCGCAGTGATAGCTGATATGCGCTTATACATTGAACCGGAAGTTGATAATATCGCCATTGTGGACTTCGTAGGTTTTGCCCTCCAGGCGAACCGTGCCCTGCTTGCGGGCGGCTGCATGGCTGCCGGCACTCATGAGATCATCGTAGGCCAGCACCTCGGCACGAATAAAACCTTTTTGGATATCGCTGTGAATCACACCCGCCGCTTCCTGAGCGACTGTGTTGCGGCCAATGGTCCATGCGCGGACCTCATCTTCACCCACCGTGAAAAAGGAGATGAGTCCCAGAAGTTCGTAGGAGCGGGAAATGACACGGTCCATTGCCGACGTGGTGATACCGAAATCCTCTAAAAAGGCAACGGCTTCTTCGGTCTCCATTTGCGATAGCTCCTGTTCGAGCTTGCCGCGTACCACCAGGCCGTTTTCAGCGGGCAGCCAATCGGGGGTGATGTCGTCATCCTCACCATTGTTGGCCAGCACCAGCATGGGTTTGCCGGATAAAAAGGCAAAGCCCCTGAGGGCCTGGGCATTGGCCAGTTCAGGCATATCGCGCAGCGGTTTCTCCTGACTCAGGCGGTCATGGCATTGTTGCAGCAGGCTGATCTCAACCGGACTGGGTTTTTTACCGCGCTTTTGATCAAGTTCCAGGCGCTCCAGGCGCTTTTCCACCACCACCAGATCGGAAAATACCAGTTCATCATCAATGGTTTGCAAATCGGCCTGGGGGGTCGGGTCGCTGCCGTAACTGGTAAAGTTGCGCACCACATGTATCAGGGCATCGCAATCCCGCGCCTGGGTCCAGATGCTCTGCTCTTTGGCGGCCTCTTTTACATGTTCGGCGGGTGCCGGCAGCATGTACTCGACCTGGGCATAGATGGTTTTGCGAGGATTGTACATGTCCGAGAGGGTATCCACACGTGAATCGGGAACCCAAACCACACCCAGACGGCTCTCTTTGCGCTGATGGGATTCCACCATCGTTTTGGTCAACGCCTCAAAAACAGTCGTTTTGCCCGCCTGCGGGCGGCCGATAATACCTAATTTCATAAGTAATTTAGTCTCCTGGTGCCGGATTTCATACCGAAAGCATGCGCAAGTGATGGCAAGTATTAAGTTTTTGGTTTTAAGGTTTAAGTTAAGGATGGTAATCGATTCAGAAAAATTCCTTGCGGCAATATCCGTTTAGCCAACCGCCAACAGATATGAAAAACCAAAATGGTGTAAAGCACACCCAAAAAATATTATCGGCAGAATACCACAACTTAAACCCTAAACCCTAAAACTTAAAACTCTGGTGACGGCCCAAGCCGTCACCAGCACCGTCACCAGTCTTTATCCTTGTTTGGCTGCGAAGGCAAGTATGAATGGGCGGACGCGTTGACAGGGCTTGGGCGCCAGGTTAGATAGATGCCATGAATCAACCCGCCCCTTACGCGTTGCCCTGGGCGTCGGTGCCCTTGTGGCAGGCGGCCCATGACATCCTGGCCCGTACCCTCGCTCAGCACCAGGAAACCTTGCAGCCGGCAATTGTTATGGCTTTGCGCATTCGCGAACGCATTGCAGCTATGGATGGGCCCTTGTCTCAACTACGCAGCCAAACGTGTTCGCAGTGTCGGTCAATTTGCTGTAGACATGCCCACGCCTATTATGATTTCAAGGATTTGATTTTTCTCCATTTGGGGCATGTGACCTTACCGGCACACCAAACCTTTGAGAACCCGCGTCAAACGTGCCGCTATTTGGCTGCCGACGGATGTGGTCTGCCCCGCTTGCAGCGGCCCTTTATCTGCACCTGGTACCTTTGCGCCGCCCAAAAAGCGCGTCTGGCCCAAGGGGCAGTATCGATGCGGCAATTTGTGTTGAACAGCCTTGAAGCCATTAAGTCGGGTCGCAAGCAAATGGAGACGGCTTATGTCCAGGCAACAGCAGGTGGTTCGGGCATTTGATTTAATCTTTGACACCTCAACGCTTTTTCGGTAGGTGGCTGGGTGTTCCTAACGCACTTGAACTTCTAATGATGGCGTGAAATGGGGCCGTTGACTTGGGCACGCCAAAGCCAGGGGAAAAATGGTTGATCAACGGATCAAAGGTCGAAACCCGGATGCGCAAGATTCGCCGGGCAACTCGGATCCGGAGCACGGCAAGCTCCCTATCCGGTCTTGCCTTCAACATCTGCTGGAAGCCAACCAGCAGAATTCAGGCTTTGTGGAAAATATACCGGATGTGATCTATAGCCTGGATGACACCGGCACGTTGCTGACCATCAATCGGTCGGTCGAGGCCTATGGTTTCACTGTCGATGAGTTGATCGGCCAATCCTTTATTCAGTTGATCCACCCGGATGACCGGCATCAGGTGGTCTCGGGCTACTATGAAGGCGTAACTTCAGGTAAAAATCATGTGCGCACCCAACAATTTCGGTTGCTCACCCGAACCGATGCGGTGCGCTGGATAGAAGCCAACAGTATCGTCCGGTTTACACCTGAGGGCGACTTTATTGCCCAAGAAGGGGTCTGTCGTGATATTACGCACGCCATCCGCACTCAGGAAGAGCTTGAAGCCCAGGTCAGAATTCGTACAGCGGCGTTGGTCCATACCAATGAAGAGCTCCAAAAAGAAATTTTAGACCGGTGCGAGACCGAACATCAACTTAGGGAGCGCGAAGCGGATTTGCAGATGGAAAAGGACAATTTGCAAGAGACCAACATGGCATTAATGGTTCTGTTAAAGCGGCGTGATTCGGATAAACAAGCTTTTGAAGAGCAGGTCATGTACAATGTCAAAACGCTGGTGCTGCCCTATCTGGACAAGCTCAAAGCCACCGTCACCAACGAAGACCAAAAGGCCTACCTGAGTATTTTAGAAACCCATTTGAGTGATGTGACCGCCGCCTTTTCGCGGCGGCTATCCATTGAATTTCACAGCTTAACCCCTTCAGAGCTCAAAGTCGCCAACTTTATCCGCTTGGGCAAACGCAGCCGCGAAATAGCGGCCTTGTTGGGGCTGTCCCAACGGACAATTGACGCCTACCGTCTATCCATAAGGCGCAAGTTGCGCATCAACAACAAAAAAGCCAATTTACGCACCATGCTGATGTCCATGCAGTAAAGGGATTACCTTGGGTGGGCGGCTTTATCTGACAACGTGGATCAAAATCCTGTTCAACTGCCTCAACTGGCCATGCAACTCGACCAGTTTACCCTCTATCATGATGGCCAGGACAGCCATACGCGCTTGGCGATTACCGGCTTTGTCCATCATGCGGTCAATTTTCAACTGGAAGGGTTTGTATTGGGGGTAAGTTTCAAGAAATTCGGCCCGTTCGGCCAGGGCCTCGGCAAGAACCTGTTCAGGATTCCAGTGTGCGTCTATCGCATTACAAGTTGTTTTCAGCTTCAGCATCTGTGCCATGGGATCCAACCTCGTTATGAATAGCGTTTGTCTAATACCATATCAGATTTAGCTCGCCGGTTCAATCGCACGTGGCGGTGTCGTTGCACAGTGGAAATTAATCGTCGGCATGGTTTTGAATCAAAGTATCCACGATTTGCTTAAGGCAGCTATCGGCTTGATCCTTTTCAACGCGACACCCTCCGGCCCCCCGGTGGCCGCCGCCGCCATAGCGGGTCAGCAGTTGCCCCACGTTGACCCGACAACCCCGATTGATGATGCTGTGCCCGATTTTAATGGCCGTGCGGTTGTTTTCATCAAAAGTTTTCACATTGACTACTGTTTCGGGAAAGAGGGAATAGACCAGGAAGCGGTTGCCACTGGGTGTCGGTTGCATGCCGCGAAAATCGGTGATCGAGACCGTGCCCTGAACACGGGTGCAGTTTTCAAGGTGCGCCTTGTAGGCAAGGTTCCTTGCTTTGACGCTGTGACAGCGTGGGGCCACTTTCGGATCGGTATTGATCTGTGCAATGGTGTGGGTTCTCAATAAGGATACCAAATAATCGCAGTAACTTGAATCGTCCTTTTGATCGGCGGAGATGGTCATGGACAACAGGATGTAGGGGTAGTGTTCGGGGTGTAAGATCTCATCCAGTTCCAGCTGGGCGTCGTCAATCTTGTCGGCTTGCTGGACCAGCTTTTTAAAACGGTCATCGATTTTATCCTGGAAATACGCGTACACCAAGCCGGCAGCCGAAGGTGCAATGCGAAACAGACCTTTGGGTGGCTTGTCCACTGCATTGGAGACGTGGTGGTCAAACCAAAGGGCGCAGGAACCATAAAGGGGCAGATTGGCGACGATATCATCCGGCCCCACTGCAACCTCTCCCCTTTGCATTTCATTGGGTTGGGTCCAAATCACAGGCAATGGATCACCCAGCGCCTCTTTGATAAGGGCCGCACATACCACGCCATCAAAATCGGGTCGGGTGATAATTTTAGCTGTCATCGTAGCTGCCCAGTAGCGCCTTTCATCTCAATTTCGGGATGGATGGTGTCGTTCCGCGGGGTAAGAAATTACCGGATCTCATTGCAGCATGCCCTGTTCGGATCCACCATAAAACCCGCCGAAAGCCCGCCACAGCAAGTCCCGGCCGGATAATGGATATAAACTAACAACAATTTTAGACAATTGCAAATGTAGACTTAAGGTCATATCGGTCCCCAAAAGCAAGGCATTAGATCCCATGGTCATGCTTTTCGACGAGATGGCTGGCGGTGAATGATGCCCGGGCCTGGATCAATTCGGGGCCAAACCCTGTGCAGCCGATCCATAAGTTCTGCATCAGGGTTGAGGGGCAAGGCGATGGCGTTTGAAAAAATCCCATGCAATGCGGGACCAGTCCGGTCCCTTTGGATCGGCATACGGCCCCTGAGCGCCACCCACCCAGCCATGGGGCGCCCCATCGACAAAGAGGGTTTCGATGGCAATGGCGTCAATCGTCGGTCCATACCCTTTGTGGGTCCAAGTGCGTCCTGCGGTTTCGCCATTGGATTGGGCCACGGGCCGGTCCATATCGATGGCAAACATGGATGCCCAAGCCTTTGCATTGTTACGGGCCGCATCTATCTTCACCTTGGGGTCATCCGCAGAATGCAGCAGCAGGATGGGCACCATGCGCCGCTCCGTCCCCATCTCCATGGCCATGGCGTTTGCCGTCGTCTGGATCGATTGAAATCTGGGCCCGTACCAATCCAACCAAGTTGCCGGATCAAGCCAGTTAAACGTGAAACAGGTGCCGGTGACCGCACATGCGGTCTCCTCATAGGCGAGGCCGGCGGCCGGTGCCCCTGACGCGATGATCTCTGAGTAGGCCACCATCACGGCCGTGGCCATCGCCCCCCCTGACGATAGCCCGACAATGTGAATGCGAAGCGGATCGATGGGGTATTGCCCCTGGACGGCTTGGATGATGCCGGCGATATCGGCGACTTCGCCCTGACCCTGATGAATCTCCGCATCGATCCAAAATCCCCAACAGTTGGGATTTCTAATACCGTCGTAGCGGGTAATAAACGGGTAAACCACAATGAAATTTTCTGCTTCGGCCAACGCATTGAACCGGGTGGCCTGCATGATGTCGCGGTGGGTTTGATTGCAACCGTGCAGGACCACCACCAGAGGCAGCAAGGGGCCGTTCGCCTGGAAGTTTCGGGGCAGATAAATCAGGTAGTCGCGGTCTTTGGAGCCGGCATGGGCTTGTCGCTGGAATGTGGCTTCTTTCAGTTCGGCCGTCAACGATACCGGCTGTAGGGCCGCACCTGCCCATAGCAGACAAAGCAGGACCATCATCATCTTTTTCATGATCTTTCCTTTACGCCTTGACGTTGTTTCAATACGAATCGTGATGCTGCCGGGTGGCTAGCTTATCTCGGTTTTGGGAACGATGCAGGGTTCTCCCGGCCCGATGTTGACTTCAATGGTCACGTGCGACAGATCAGAAAAATCGGCCAACAAGGATTTATAGTGGTCGGGCGATCGTGGGAAATGGGTCACCACGGAAATAATCGCCGTATAGTCGGCCGGCCCCACTTTCCACACATGGATATCGGTCACGCGGTTGTCGGATTCCGCCTCAATGGCAGCTTGAATGGCCTGGGTGCTTTGCGCGTCGATATTGCGGTCCAAAATGATGCCGCTCGTTTCCATCAACAGACCGTAAGACCAGCGTGTAATCACCAGGGCACCCACCACACCCATCAGGGGGTCCAAAAAATGCCAACCGAAAAACTTGCCAAAGGTCAGGGCCGCAATGGCCAGGACCGACGTGAGGGCATCGGCCAGCACATGCAGGTAGGCCCCTCTGAGATTGTGGTCCTGATGATGCAACCCATGGTCGTGGTCATGGCTGTGGCGGCCATGCAGCAGGAAGGCACAGATCACATTGACCCCCAAACCCATACAGGCCACGACAATGGCTTCATTGAACCGGATATGCGGTGCCTCAAAAAAACGGTGCACCGATTCAAAACCCATGAACAGGGCCACCACTGCCAAAGCGATGGCACTGGCAAAACCGCCCAGGACACTGACTTTGCCTGTGCCGAAGGTAAAGGCGCGGTCGTGGGTGTGCTTTTTGGAGTAGCGGTAGGCAAAGATAGTAATGCCGAAAGCGGCCGCATGGGTCCCCATGTGCCAGCCGTCGGCCAGCAATGCCATGGAGCCGAACGCCGAACCGGCGGCGATCTCTACCACCATGGTCAGGGCGGTGATCACCAGCACCTGGGTGGTGCGCTGCTCTCCCTTTTCGTGAATAAAGGCGAAATCATGTTTGTGCCGCCATCGATCTAAGTTTTGCGTATGCATTGCCAACTCTTTTGTATGTTTTGATGCAGGCGTGCGTAGCCGTGGGAGCGTTTGCATTCAGAAAGGACAATCAAATTACATCTACATTAACACGTTTTATCAAGAATTCAACTTCCAGCAGTATGCGATCAATTTAAAAAAAAGATGGTGCTTCTCCAAATGAGTTGCCTGTATTCGATAGCGCGGGCCGTCGGCATGTCAGAAAATGAGCGGTCAGGTTTATCTTCAACCATATCTCCAACTCAATTGGAGATGCACCATTCGATTAAATACTATGAAATCGGCCCCCAATTTGATATCTATGTAGAAACCGCTTTATGCTGATCCTAAAATTTCCATTGGTTATGCAGATGAAGCGATCTATAAAGCAGAACGTTAGCGGAACCTGAATTGGCTATGAACGATATCGAACCCATCATTGCCGAAGTCCAGCGCAACTATCAATATGCCAAAGAGCTGATCCAAAACGCCAGGGACAACGCCCAGATCGCGCAAAAGATTTTTAAGATCGAAAAGCGCATCCTTAAAATACTCAACTATAACGATCTGTTTGAAGCGTTGCTCACCGAGATCAGTATTCAACTCAAGGTGCCCTACGCCTGGATCTCCATTATCAAAGAGAGCGAGCTCCTTGAATTCATCCAATCCAAAAAACCGTCCGAAGTACTGCTGGACCGCCTCAACATCATATCCAAAGCCAAATTCGAAGATCTGGTCGAAAACGTAAAGCCCCAGCTGATCAATGACAACCTCAAGCGCTACAAAATATTGATACCCAAAAATCGCCGCAAGGCCATCAAATCCATCGCTATTGCCCCCTTGATGTTGGATGGGGAGTTGATCGGCAGTTTGAACCAGGCCGATACCCGCCAGGACCGTTGGGTGCCCGGTATGGACACCACCAATTTACGACAATTGGCCGTTAAAGTCTCCCTGTGCCTTTCCAATGTGACGGCCCATGAAAAACTGCGTTACATGGCCTATCACGATCCATTGACCGGGTTGATCAACCGGCGCATCATGGAGACCATCCTGGAACGGGAGTTTGCCCGCGAGAGCCGCTATCCCAAATATCTGTCGGTGGTTTTCATGGATCTGGATAAATTTAAATTGGTCAACGACACTTACGGCCACGACTGCGGCGATGAGATGCTCAAGTATGTGGCCCGTCAACTGCTCGCCATGAGCCGCGACATCGATGTGGTCTGTCGCTTTGCCGGTGATGAATTTGTGATGATCTTGCCGGAGACGACCCGGCAGAGTGCCATTACCTTATTGGACCGCATTCAGGCCCATCTGGCCAAGCACCCGCTGGACACCGGTTCGGTCAAAGTGCCGGTCTCCATCAGCTATGGTGTCTCTTCGACGTTAGATCCCACTATTATCGATGCCGCCCATATGCTGAAAAAAGCCGACGAACAACTCTATATCGCCAAACGCGCCAAGCACAAAGCTTTAGCCGAACAAAATTGAAAAAAGAGGACCGGTTTTCAGGGACGGGTATTTTTTCACAAGCCTGCCCATTAAAACAAGCGCATCATCGTGGTTATCAACACCCCATACTCTCCGACGAAACTTGCATTTAACCCCCATCTTCCTTAAACTGTGTCCCAATAATACAATCGTGCGGGACGGGAGAAAGCTTATGGCCGAAGCCAAATCACAAAAGGTGCTGGTGATCGAAGATGACCCCAACACGGCCAATCTGGTGGTGCTCTACCTGGAAAAAGAAGGTTTTCAGGCTTTGCAAGCCAATCAAGGGGATACCGGCTTGGCCCTGGCCAAAGCGCATGCGCCGGATTTGGTGATTCTCGATTTGATGCTGCCCAAAATGAGCGGATGGGAAGTTTGCCGGCAACTGCGCAAATTTTCCAATGCGCCGGTGATCATGCTGACCGCCCGCGGCGAAGAAGACGACCGCGTGGAAGGCTTGGCTTTGGGGGCGGATGACTATGTGGTCAAACCCTTCAGCCCACGGGAATTGGTGGCCCGGGTCAAGGCCAATTTAAGACGCGCCGCACCTGCAGGTCCGCAGGCCAAGGTGCTGGCGTGCGGCGAGGTGCGCCTCGACCTGGACAAGCGGCGTCTGCACGTGGGGCAACGCGATGTGGAGCTGACCCCCCATGAGTACGCCCTGCTGGAAGCGCTCATGTCGTCCCCCGGCCGCACCTTTGTACGCGATGAGCTGCTCGACCGGATTTATCCCAATGGCGAAGCCGTGGTCATCGATCGTGTGGTGGATGTCCACATCGGCAAACTGCGTCAAAAAATCGAATCCAACCCTGCCAAACCCATCTATATTCTCACCGCACGGGGTCTGGGCTACCGCTTTACCGACAAACCCATGGGCGATGGTTCCGGAGATATCCATTGAACCGCCGCATCATTTTCAAACTGCTGGCCATAAATTTGGCGGTCATCGGTTTCGTCATGGCTGTGGTGTGGCTGGCCATCGATACCTTGGCCGCGGGGTACTTCGTCACCCTGATGGAAAAATATCACATCTCCCCCGGGCCGGCCCATGAGATGTTTGTGGGTGCGGTGCACCGGTATTTGATCTGGGCGTGCGTCGGGGCTGCCGTTCTGGCGGCACTGCTCAGTTTTGTCATGCTGCGCCGGGTGCTGGCCCCGCTGACCCGTATGACGGTCATCACCCGTGAAATCGCTGCCGGTGATTTTTCCACGCGGGTGCCCACCGCCAGCAAAGACGAAGTGGGCCAATTGGCGCTTGCCTTTAATCACATGGCCGCCGGCCTTGAAAAAATAGAGAAATTGCGCCGTACCTTGATGATCGATGTGGCCCACGAACTGCGCACCCCGCTGACCAATATGCGGGGCTATCTGGAAGCTCTCAACGATGAAGTGGTGCCGCCGTCCCAAGAGACCTTTGACTTGCTGCAGGATGAAACCCTGCGCCTGGCCGAACTGGTGGAGGATGTGCTGCGACTCGCCAAGGCAGATGCCGTTAAGGGCCGGTTGGCCCGCGCATCCTTTGATCTTGCCGAAGCGGTCGAAAAAGCCCTGGTGCCCTTTAATCACACCATCCGCCAAAAAAGCATCACGGTGCAGGTGCACGCGGATGAAAAGGTCAGCGTATCTGCCGACAAGGCTAAAATAGGACGCGTCCTGCGTAATCTGGTGGACAATGCGGTTCGCTATAGCCCGCCGGGCAGCCAACTTGAGATCCGAATCACCCCGACGACGCACCAGGTTCAGGTATCTTTTTCCAACCCCGCTCCTGACGTGGTGGCCGAAGATGTACCTTACCTCTTCGAGCGGTTTTACCGCGGCGAAAAATCGCGATCCCGTAAGCACGGCGGTGCCGGCATCGGCCTGGCCATCGTCAAAGAGCTCATCAAAGCCCACGGGGGCACAGTAGGGGCCAAGCTGGTGCAAGATCGCATTGAGATCCGGTTCGGCCTGCCCATCCATCCCCACACCCGATAAGCCGACAACTTAGAGCATAAAATTTCGGACCTATAACCCAAAACAAGGCGTATCTAAACAGCTTGTTCACTGACCGGCTTGATCACCAAACATGGGTCATTTTCGGGCGCAGCGACAAGACCGGTGGTGTTTTTTATCGAATATGATTCAGAAAAGGTGGGGTGCCGCATGGCGAGTTGGAATTGACAGAACTTTTTAGAATATGTAATAATAAACCGTTTCAGTTAGAGCAAAAGCACGTCAGTGCTTTAATCGTTGCAGTTGTAGCCGGGAGTTAAACACCCGGTTTGAAAATAACGAATTGGACGGCCGACTCATCAGGGGGGTAGGCTGCCAAGGTATGACTTGATGCAGGGGTATGGGGGCAATGCTTCAGGATATTATTTGAATGACCTCGCCTAATTCTCACCGATCGATACTCAAGCTCACTTGTTCAGGCTGTAATTACCCCGTATAAAAAGACGGCAAAGCACTTACCCGCCGTGTGTCTAGTGTTCCCGAAGCCGGGATTGCTTGCGACACCTGTGGTTTGGCGCTTAGCCGGCAACGCCGCTTCATGGGATATGCCGGACTTCTCCGTGCCGATGGGTGTCAGATTAAAGTGCGATTGGAGGTGACCCGGACTCATCCCTGCGTGGCGATGCCCCTCATATCGTTACACATCCATTGCGGGTAGGAGATCCAGGTGCTGATCCTTTCTGATGCGATTTTCAGCCTGTTTGCGCTAACACATAAAAAGGAAATACGCGATGAATCAACAGAGACAGCAAACGGATAGGAGATTTGCCCAAGATTCCATTCCGGAGTGCCATCACCTGTGTCTGATCTATGACAACGAGGACCAGCGGCGTAAAATCGTTTCAGAATTTCTGGCCACCGGAATAAAACAAGGAGAATTGGTGCGTTATTTTGCAGATACAACGTCTCCAAATGAGATCCGTACGTGGCTCTCGGAGGTCGGAGTCGAACTGCGCAAGCCCGAAGAAGATGGCGCTTTCGGGATCCTCAAAGCCGAGAGCGCCTACTGCCCCAGCGGGAAATTCGAACCGCAGGAAATGATCGAGAATACGATATCCCGCTATGCCATGGCCAGGGATGCCGGTTATCGTGGTTCGCGCGCCTGCGGCGAAATGAGTTGGGCGCTCGGCGACATCCCCGGCGCAGACCGTATTCTGGAGTACGAGGTTCGAATCAATATGATAGCTGAGACATTTCCTCACAGCGGCATGTGTCAGTATGATGCCCGACTCTTTGACGGCGCCACCTTGTTCAATATCCTGCAGGTTCATCCTTACATGATCGCGCAGGGGCAGATCGTCAGAAATCCTTTTTACGTCAAACCGGAGGAATTTCTAGCAAATCTGGAATCGAATGTTTGAGCGCCAACGATTGGTAAAGCCGTTATGACCAGGATTGCGTCTAAATTGTGCCGGGCGTATCGTGACCTTTTGCCGCTTTGAATCCGTAAAATCAGCAGGCAAAGCCAGGAGTGAAATGGAACGTCGGCAGATCGACCCAAGTCAGGATTGTCAAAAGGCGGATGCGCGTATTTTGGGACGAATTCTGGCTGCCCAAAACGTCGTATTTACGCTTCCCTACACATCGCGTATTGCTGAATTCTATGCCCGCATTCTGATTTCCATACCCGGAATCGAAGCCTGTCGGGTCTGTCTGGAAGGCAGTTCGGTTCCGGCGGGCAAAATGGCAACCGCCAGTTGCGAGCAGTGCCGAACATCTTTCCAGTCAGATGAAGAAGCCAAAACGCACCATTTACCCACCTCGCATTTCAAGTGCGGTTTGGCTGATCAGCCGGCCATGCGCCTCATCGCTGTCGAATCCAATCAGCATCATTTTGGGTTCTTTGTCCTCAAAATCCATCAAAATGCAGTGGGAGAACTGTATCAACCTTTTATCAGCAATTTGGCTGGCTACGTTGCACTCATCCTGGAAAATCGGTGGCAGAAAAAGATGCTGCAAAAGAGCCGAGATGAACTGGAGCGCAGGGTAGTAGAACGCACACATGATCTGAACACAGCCAACGAAGCAATGGCCGCTTCAAAACGAAAAGCCATCGATACAATGAAAAAGGCTGTCAAGGCGCAGCGGCGTTTGGAAAAAGCCCGTGCCGATCTGGAGCGATCGATCAAAGGACACAAACAGGTGGAACGGGAGTACCGTACCTTGATCGAGAGCGTACCGGATTTAATCGTACGGTATGATCCGGGCCTGCGGCGGACCTATGTCAATCCCGCCTGGGAGAAATTAAGCGGTTTGCCTGCGGCGGAAGTCATTGGTGTGCCTTACAGCGATATTCCAAGAGTCCCCAATCCCGTTAATGCTGAATATTTAGAAAAACTCCGCTTGGCGTTGGAAACCGGAACCACCCAAGTCGCAGAGTTCACCTGGGTGAATGCCATTGGCGTGACGCTCTTTCTGGAGTACGTCATCGTACCGGAATACGATAATGACGGCGGGATTGTCGGCGTGCTGGCGGTTGGTCGTGATATCACCCAACGCAAGCGGGCCGAGGAGGCCTCGCACAGAATGAACCGTCAGTTGCGGGCCATAAGCACCTGCAACCAGGTTCTGATGCAGGCATCGGTGGAACAGACCCTGCTGGACCACATCTGCCGCATCGTCTGCGAAGAAGCCGGATATCGCATGGCCTGGGTGGGATATCCCCAGAAAGATGCCGCCAGGACCATCCGCCCTATCGCATGGGCCGGCAGCGAAGAAGGATATCTCGCCGAGGCAGGGATCACCTGGGCCGATACAGATCATGGTCGAGGCCCGACAGGGCGGGCCCTCCGAGAGGGGATCAGTGCCTGTATCCAGGACTTTGCAAGTGATCCCCATGCGGCACCCTGGCGACAGAGTGCCTTGCAACGCGGCTATCGGTCCAGCATAGCCCTGCCCCTCAGATCGGAAAGCGCTCCTCCATTCGGCGTCTTATGCATTTATGCAGCCGATCCAAATGCCTTTACGCCGGACGAAATCCGTCTGTTGGAAGAACTGGCCGGTAACTTGGCCTTCGGCATCACCGCCCTGCGTTTGCGGGCTGAGCATAAGGAAGCGGAGAACAAGATCCTGGCCAGCGAACAACTCTTCCGCGCCCTCGTTGAGAACGCGCCGGACTTTATCGCCCGCTATGACTGTGAATATCGTCGCATCTATGTCAACCCTGCTATTCAGAAGCTGTTCGGTAAACAGGAGAAAAATGTGCTTGGCCGGACGCCGGGCGATCAGTCACCGATTTATGCGCCGCAGATTTATATTGATCACTTGCAGCAGGCGATCGAAACCGCCGCCGAAGGCACAGCGGAAATACCCTTCCGTACCGCCCAGGGTGAGATGCACTGGGGCCAGATTCGGTTTGTTCCGGAATTCGATGCAGACGACCGGGTGGTTTCCGTGCTTACCATTGGGCGTGATATCCACGAGATCAAGGAAAATGAAACACGTTTTCGGATGCTTGCGGAAAACTTTCCCGACTTGGTCGCGCGGTTCGACACCGATGGTCGATACACCTACGTCAACCCGGCCTTCGAAAAAACCTTTGGCTTGCCGGCGGATACCATCACCGGCAAATCCCTGCGGGAATTGCCCAAAGGACGTAAGCCGGAAAAGAACGATGCACTCCTGAGTCTGATTCATCGGGCTTTTGAAGAAGGTGTCGCCAACGAATCCGAAGTGAGCTGGGGCACCGAGATGGGCGAGCGCCTTTACGAAATTCGGCATGCGCCGGAAAGAGATGCTACCGGCAACGTCGTCAGCGTGCTCAGCATCGCCCGCGACATTACCGAGCGCAAACAGGCTGATGAGGAACTCGCCCGATACAAGGCGCACCTGGAAGAAATGGTGCGGTCGCGCACAGCGGAATTGGAGCAGGCGCGCAACAAAGCCCGGCAATATCTGGACATTGCGGGCGTCATCCTGGTGGCTATCGATGCCCGACGGCGGGTGACCCTGATCAATCAGAAGGGCTGCGAGATACTTGAAAGCACTGCCGACGAAATCATCGGCAAAGACTGGTTCGAGACATTTATTCCGGAGAAGGTTCGCCCCGATGTCATCCGCGGGTTTAAGCACCTCATGGCCGGGGAAAAAGCGTTGGTGCAATATTTTGAAAACCCGGTGCTGACGCGAAGCGGCCGACTGCGGCTTGTGGCCTGGCACAATGTGCAGCTCAAAGACGACGAAGGACGGATTACCGGCACCCTAAGTTCGGGAGAGGACATTACGCAGCGGCGGCAAAGCGAGAAACAAATCATCGACTTGAATCATAATTTGCAGAAGCGGGCCGCTGAACTGGAAACGGCCAATAAGGAGCTGGATGCCTTTGCCTACTCGGTGTCCCATGATCTCAGGGCGCCCCTGCGCCATATCGACGGTTTTATTGAACTGCTGCGAAAAAGAGCGGAAAAAGCACAGGATAAACTGAGCCGGCACTACATGGATACCATTTCGGGATCGGCCAGAAGAATGGGGCGCTTGATCGACGATCTGCTTTCGTTCTCCCGGATGGGGCGCCGGGCCATGTCTTCACAACAGGTGGCGCTGGACGAGATGGTCAAAGATGTTATCCAAGAGTTGGCATCTGATGCCGCCGGCAGGGCCATCGATTGGCAAATCGGCGATCTTCCCATGGTTTCCGGCGATGCCACCATGCTGAGCAGGGTATTGGCCAACCTGATCGGCAATGCTTTGAAATTTACCCGGCCGCGGCAGAAAACCCGGATCGAAATCGGTTCCCTGCCTGACCAGGACTCCGAAACCGTAATTTTTGTGCGGGATAACGGCGTGGGGTTCAACATGGCCTACGTGGACAAGCTGTTCGGAGTGTTCCAGCGCCTGCACCACGCCGATGAATTTGAGGGCACGGGCATTGGGCTGGCCAATGTGCACCGCATCATCGCCCGGCACGGCGGGCGCGTATGGGCCGAAAGCGTGCAGGACCAGGGCGCGACCTTTTATTTTGCGCTGCCGCGCAAACTCCAAGGAGATGAAAATGAAAGACGTTAAGCGAATCCTGCTGGTGGAAGACGATCCCAAAGACATTGAGTTGACGATAGCCGCGCTTTCCGAGCACGATCTGGCAAACGAAGTCTCCATCGCCCGGGATGGGGTGGAGGCGCTGGACTATCTTAACCGGCGGGGATCATTCGCTCAGCGACCGGCGGGTGACCCGGTGGTGGTCCTGCTCGATTTGAAAATGCCCCGACTGGATGGGTTGCAGGTCTTAGAGCAGATCAAGGCGGACGAGAAGTTACGGCTGATTCCGGTGGTCGTGCTGACCTCGTCGAACGAATCGCCGGACCTGAAAACGTGCTATCGACTCGGCGCA
The DNA here is from genome assembly GCA_050305555.1 of Desulfobacteraceae bacterium. Lineage (GTDB taxonomy): Bacteria > Desulfobacterota > Desulfobacteria > Desulfobacterales > Desulfosarcinaceae > JARRKU01. Next base: position 39,650 of record JBNLFN010000106.1, read on the forward strand.
AACGCCTATGTTGTCAAACCGGTCAGCTTTACCGAGTTTGTCGATGCGGTGAAGCGAACCGGTGTGTTTTGGGCATTGGTCAACCAAACCCCGCCCGGCGACGCATCGATGTAGGACGGCAGTGGTCATTGTTTGAGGAAAGGATTGCACATATGACAACCTTGATTCATATCCTACACTTGGAAGATGATCCGGCTGACGCGGAGCTCATTCGGGCCTTAGTGGAGGAGACGGATCTGCCTTCCCAAATCACCGATGTCCGGACGCGGGATGAATACGAGCGCGCCCTGCAGCAGAACAGCTATGGCGTTATTCTGGCGGATTTCAAACTGCCCATGTATGACGGCATGTCTGCGTTACGGCTGGCCAAAAAATTGCAGCCCGATACTCCGTTTATCTTTGTCTCCGGCACCATGGGAGAGGAGGCGGCTATCGAAGGATTGACGCAGGGTGCCACGGATTATGTCCTCAAGCACAATCTGTCGCGTCTCCCCTCGGCTGTCGAAAGGGCGTTAGATGAGGCCCACAACCGGAGACATCGTCAAATGGCCGAGAAGGCTTTGGCGCAAAGCGAACGCAAGATGCGCAGCATCATGAAAAACATCGGCGTCGGTGTCGCCCTGATCAGCCCCAAGATGGAGATCCTCGAAATGAACCGGCGGATGCGCCAGTGGTTCCCCGGCGTCGATCCGAATCAACACCCCATATGTCATAAAAGCTTCAACACGCCACCACGCCAGGCGGTGTGCAGCTATTGTCCCACCTCCAAAACTTTGCGGGACGGACAGGTTCATGAAGCCACAACACAGACGCCCCAGGAGGGCATGATACGCAACTACCGCATTGTGGCGAGCCCCCTTTTAGACGCCGAAGGAAAAGTTATCGCAGCCATCGAAATGGTCGAAGACATCACTGAACGCAAGCAGCTCGAAGATAAATTGCGCCAGATTCAGAAGGTGGAAGCGATTGGGCAATTGGCCGGCGGTATCGCCCATGACTTTAACAACATCCTGTCCGCCATCATCGGGTATACGGAATTATCCCAATCCAGTCTTGAGCCGGAATCGCCGGTCTTCGATTATCTGGGCCAGGTATTGGAAGCCGGTCAACGGGCCAAAGAGCTGATCGACCAGATTCTGATGTTCAGCCGGGAAACCGCTCAGGAGCTCAGGCCGATCCGCGTCTCCCTTCCGGTCGAAGAAGCGCTCAATCTGATCAGGGCCTCCGTACCGTCCTTCGTCGAGATTCGTTCCAAGATATTGTCAGAGGCTTCCGCACTGGCGGACCCCACCCAGGTTCATCAGATCGTGATGAATCTCTGCACCAATGCCGCCCACGCCATGCGTGAAAAAGGTGGACTTTTGCGGGTGGAGTTAACGGATATCACCATCGATAGCGAAGAGCTCCACAAGCATTATCCGGATGCCCATACGGGCCAGTTTATCCGATTGACGGTTTCGGATCAGGGGCATGGCATTGACGCACAGTACATCCACAGGATATTTGACCCCTTTTTCACCACCAAGAAAATGGGGGAAGGCACCGGCATGGGGCTTTCGGTGGTCCATGGCATCGTCAAGAGTTACGGCGGTTTCATTTACGCTCACAGCCGGGAGGAGCAGGGAAGCACTTTCGAAATACTGATCCCGGCACAGGAATGCAGCCAGACGTATGTCACTGAATTAGACACGCCCATTCCCACTGGCAGCGAGTCGGTCCTGTTTGTCGACGATGAGACCATGATCGTGGATATCGTAGATAAAATTCTAAAATCGTTAGGTTATCGAGTTGTTGCAAAAACCGACGCCATTGAGGCCCTGGAAGCCTTCAAAAACAACCCGGATAACTTTGACCTGGTGGTCACCGATATGGCCATGCCCAAAATGTCCGGCCTGGACCTGGCCGAAGAGATCCAAAAGATAAAGCCGGGCTTTCCCATTGTTCTGTGTACGGGCTTCGATGTAAAAATGAATGCAGCCAAGATTGCCGAACATGGCCTGAGCGACATTATTTACAAACCTATTCTCAGACTCAATATGGCCACGGTGGTTCGAAATACCCTGGACAGGCAGTGATCGATATCACCTCACCATACCCCAAAAACCATGGAATGCCGCACCCACACCACCACCTGCCGGAGTCGACAGGCCATTGTGCCACAGATACCCCTGGACCGAGAATTTAAGGGGCCAGGGCTGGACACTTTTTAATGTGGCCCGCCACTGTTAGATTCGGCAAAAAGCCACTCCCAATAACCTTCATTCAGGCAGGGCATGGTAGATGGTTTCCGTATTGGCGGACACCAGTAGAACTCTCACGAGAATGCCTCCAGTTTTATTGGGTATCTCGTCGTTGGGTTTTCCGCTCCCAGGCGTGGTTGCTGCGGGCAATTTTTTTCTGAACAGTGGCCCATGTTTTTGTCGTAAGAAAAGACTCCCTAAAGCGCTTGACCATCTGTAAAAACATACTGTAGGGAACGGCAAGGGTCAGTTCGTCGGTGTTAAAAAACTTGCGTGCCGAGGGGTCCCACCCTCCAAGAACCGCCTTGTTTTCACCCTTGGCCAGATACTTAAATGGCCAGGTAATCAGGTTTGTGCAGGCGGCACCCCACGGCGAAATGACAACTTCAGGATCGTTCGTTACAAATGTTGCCAGCTGATGAAGGCCACACAGCGTCTCGGGTCGGGCAAAAAAGGCGACTACTTTCGGATTTTCGTCGCCCGTGAAAAGGCTCAACGGCTTTACCACACAAAACTTGCTGGATGCCGGCTCCGGGTCGATGTAGGTTTGGATTCGCCTCAGTTCATCCGGCGACTCACAGTAAAGCTCACCTTCCATATGGCCGGGTATACCGGTGGAGACGTAATGGATGATCGTCTCGGTTTGAGGCTTCATGAAGCCAAGCCAAAATGCGCAACCGGGACAACCGGATTGTTCTGCACTGAAGTATGCAGCCTTTTTCTTCTTCCTGGCCCGCCAGATATTTCCCATAACGCAGGAGAATCGGCTGAAAACGTGCTGCCAGTTAATCTCGTTTTTCATCTCCTTTTCGCGGGTTGGCAGGTTCATCGGTTTGGGTGAAAATCCCTCTGCCGGTTTATTGTCGGTAAAAAAAATACCAACAGGCTCATCTTGAAGTCCAATGATGTCGAGAAATTCCGGCAAATTATAGAGTTGTTGATGTGTCACCCGTTTTCCCCTTTCCTTTAGGAAAAGCATTTAGAATATGTTCATGAATTCTTCTCCAGTCCTGAACATTCTCTATGAAATACAAAACCCCAAAATACGAACAAAAGGTGTGGGAAACGAATTCAGTATACCAGTACCGGCCATTTGGTTCAAGTTGTCATTATAAACGGTAACTTGCCGATAATTTGGGCCTTTAGGAAACCTATAATATCGGCAGGAGGGTAAATGAAATTTTTGAAACGAGCATGCTTTGTTCCAAAAGATCCCCAGAATAGACGCATAACGATCAGAAGTATTATGAAATAGCCAACCCACCCCATCTATCTTTACACAATCTTTAAGGACAAGCGCGCAATTCTGACTTACTATCCAAATAACGAAAATCAGAATATGCTCATTCTCGGGCGTTTCGGGATATGGAGGTGCGGTATGAAGTACATTGTCATTGCATTGGTCATCACAATCGTAACCCTGATCGGCTTTCAACAGTTCAGGCGCGCGGATGCCAAGATGGACGACACCCACGCGGGTATACCCGCCGGCGCCAAAACCGCTGTTTTTGCCGGTGGTTGTTTCTGGTGTACGGAGTCGGATTTTGAAAAAGCCGAAGGGGTGATTGAGGCCATATCAGGTTATACCGGAGGTCACGTGGAAAATCCGACCTACCATCAAGTCTCAGGCGGCGGAACCGGCCATCTTGAGTCGGTTCGGGTTGTCTATGATCCAGCAAAGGTTTCTTACAACGCGCTTTTAGATCTGTTTTGGCGGCATGTGAATCCCACGGATGGCGGCGGGCAGTTTGTCGACCGCGGCGACCAATACCGCAGCGCGATATTTTATGCGGACGAGCAACAGCGTCAGCAGGCCGAAGCGTCCAAAATGAAGCTGGCCGCATCCGGCAAATTTGACAAACCCATTGTGACGGAGATTCTTCCTCTGGGCCCTTTTTACGACGCCGAAGATTATCATCAGAATTATTATAAGAAAAACCCCATTCGCTATAAATTCTACCGATCAAGATCGGGCCGCGACCAATTTCTTGAAAAAACGTGGGCCCACCAACCTATGAAGAAAGAGATAAGTCAGATGAACATGAAAAAGGTCAGTCACAATCCCATGGCCGTATCCAACGCAAATTATAGCATTCCGGATGATGCATCGCTCCGCCGGCAATTAACCCCCCTGCAATATAAAGTGGTTCGCCAAAACGGAACGGAACCCCCCTTTAAAAATGCCTATTGGGACAATAAACACGCGGGTATCTATGTGGATATCGTGTCGGGCGAACCGCTGTTCAGCTCCACCGACAAGTTCAAATCCGGCACCGGCTGGCCCAGTTTTACACGCGTGCTTGTGCCGGACAACGTCATTGAAAAACAGGACCGGTCTTTTTTCATGGTGCGCACGGAAGTCCGCAGCAAACATGCCGACTCGCACCTGGGTCACCTGTTCGATGACGGACCGCAGCCCACCGGCCTGCGCTATTGTATCAATTCGGCCGCCCTGCGCTTTGTCCCCAAGCAAGAGCTTCAAGCCCAGGGGTATGGACAGTTTGTCGAACTGTTTCAATAGGTGCGACTAACTGACATGAGAGAAAACCTTTGTGCATCATCACCGGAGGCACATCATGAAAAAGTATATTTCAATTTTTACGCTGTTGTTTATAGCCGCCACCCTCTGGGCGCCGGGCGCGGTGGTCCAGGCGCAGGCGGCGGCCACCGATCAAATCGTCTTCTACGTGCATTGATACAGCGTGGGCAAAGCCGCCCTGGAGGGGCTGCCCGGTATCAAAAAGGTCACCAGCGGATGGCATAAGTTCAGGGAGATCAATACCGTGGACTATGACCCCGAGCGGATCTCCCCGGACAAGATGATCGATGCATTGAAAAGGGCCGGCACATATATAGGCGTTGCCGAATAGGCCAATTCCATCCTGAATCACACACTCTGCCACCATAAAATTTTATGCATCCATTGGATTGACAGGATCACCCGATTTGGATAGAAGCAAATAATTAATTGGTGCCCGTAGGGCTTAATAGGGAATCCCGTGCGAACCGGGAGCGGTCCCGCCGCTGTAATCCCGCACCTTTTTAGGGAACCTTTGCAGCATCACATTGCCACTGTCATTCCAGCGGATGATGGGAAGGCGGCTGTAAAGGAGGGAGAGCCAGAAGACCTGCCATAGCATACCACAGTTGCGTTGCGGTTTGACGGCGCGAGATGGCGTTTTGCCCACCTCCGGGTTGGGGTGTACGGGTCGAACGATGCGATTGAGCTGCCGCCCTTCATGCCGAATGCATGCGGGGCGCAAATGTTTTTGGCGGGACACCTTGTTTGGAGATCGGGCAAATACTTCAATTCAACACAGGAGGTCTTGCCATGTACCAGCTTTATCGTGTGTGCAATCACCGTCTGGGCCAAACCAGCCAACCCGATTACATCGTCAACGACGGCCGGTTTTTCCCAACCATCACCCATCCGCGCGGGTGGTCGGATCAGTGCGAGTATGAGTTGGGCCGTGACGGCAAAATCTATCGCAGTGCCGGTCACCCTTTGGGCGCCGGCAGCGAGCCCGACTATGAAATCGGGCCGGACTGTCTGGTTTATCGCACCGTCCATCACCCGGACGGCAGCGTATCTGCACCCGAATACGAATTGCGCGAAATGGCCCGTTAACGTGGTGTCCCGGAAGTAACTTATTAAATGAGTTTTTCAGCATGATGACCGCAGCGGCACCGCAGCATTCAAATCCCAATGCCAAAGCTCAAATGTCAAATGGAGGATGGGGGATTGAATATTAAATTGGCAGCATACCTTAAGTAAATGGCAGATTTCATGGGTACTGAGAAATTATAACTTCTAAATTGGCCCCTGGGCAGTTTCCCGGGTTCAAGATCGAGGCGGACTGCGGCATCCCACCGCGGGATGATTGAAATATTTCGAGGATGGGATGCCGCAGCCCAGCGCAGAGATTGGGCCGGGAAGTAGCCCAGGGCCAATTTTCAGATTAGTTTACTTCTTTCCTTGATCGCCTTGTTTAAAATGCGATCATTATCCGAATAATCCACCATGCAGTCGATCAGATGCACGCCGGTGCCGGCGTGGCAAGCTTCCATCAGCGGCAGCAATTGTGCGGCACTTTCCACGCGGTGTCCGTGGGCACCGTAGCTTTCAGCATATTTAACAAAATCGGGATTGCCGAAATCCAAACCAAAGGTATCGAACCCCATCGCGGTTTGCTTCCACTTGATCATGCCGTAGGCATCATCTCTTAGAATAAGGACCACCAGATTCATCTTCAGGCGGACGGCGGTTTCCATCTCCTGTGAGTTCATCATAAAGCCGCCATCGCCGCAAATGGCCATGACCCGGCGATGAGGATACACGAGATGGGCCGCCATCGCCGAGGGCAGGCCGGCGCCCATGGAGGCCAGGGCATTGTCCAGTAGCACGGTGTTGGGTTGATGGGCTTTGTAGTTGCGCGCAAACCAGATTTTGTAGACGCCGTTGTCCAAGGCAATGATGCCGTCGGACGGCATCACCTTGCGCACGTCCGATACGATGCGCGAAGGGCACATCGGGAACGCCGGGTCCTCCACACAGATCTGCAAGTGCTCTTCCACCACCGCTTTGATTTGCATAAAACGCGAAAAATCCCATGTGGCCTGAGGGGACAGGCCTCGGTCCAGTTGCCAGATGGTGTTGGCGATATCACCGACAATCTCCAGCTGCGGGAAGTACACCGGATCTACGGTGGCCGATGAAAAATTAATATGGATCACTTTAAAACCGTCCGGGTGCATGAAAAAGGGCGGTTTTTCCACCACATCGTGTCCCACGTTGATGATCAGATCCGCACTGTCGATGGCGCGGTGCAAAAAATCATCAGCCGACAAGGCGGCATTGCCCAAAAACAGTGGATGACGCTCATCCACTACCCCTTTGCCCATTTGGGTGGAGAAAAAAGGAATGCCGGTGCGATCGATAAATTCGCTGAGCATCTTGCTGGTGGATTTGCGGTTGGCCCCGGCACCGATCAACAACAAGGGGTGCTTGGCGGCGGCAATCATCTCGATGCCGCGCCGGATCGCTTTGGCCTCGGCAATGGGGCGCCGGGTGGGGTGCCTGGGAATGATACGACTGCGGGTCTCCTCCACAGCAACATCTTCGGGCAATTCAAGATGGGCGGCGCCGGGTCGCTCTTCTTCAATGATGCGAAACGCTTCGCGGATGCGCGAGGTGATGTTGTCGCCACTGACAATCTGTTGGGTGTACTTGGTCAGCGGCTGCATCATCTGAACCACGTCGACAATTTGAAACCGGCCCTGTTTGCTGCTTTTGATGGGTTTTTGACCAGTGATCAACAATAAGGGCATGGCGCCCAGCTGGGCATAGGCGGCGGCCGTAACCATGTTGGTGGCGCCGGGTCCCAACGTCGCCAGGCACACCCCGGCCTTGCCGGTGAGACGGCCGTAGGTGGCGGCCATAAATCCGGCCCCCTGTTCGTGGCGTGTTAAAATGAATTTGATGCTGGAGTTGCGCAGCGACTCGATCAGATCCAGATTCTCTTCACCCGGTACGCCAAAGATATAGCGTACGCCTTCGGCCTCCAGCGCTTTAACAAACAGATCAGATGCTTTCATTGACCCTGCCTTTCCATGTGGCCGGATTGTAATGATAGTCCGTTGTGCAGCGGTTGACGTTGCCCATTGGTCCTAAGGTAGTGCCAATCCTTACATTTACAACCGAATGACAACCCGTGGGGGGCGGGCCATTTTATTTGAAGATGTGGGAGCGGCCTCTGGCCGCGACAAGGATGCAGCCGGCAGTCAAATCGCGGTGAGACGCCGCTACCACAACAGGTACTGAAGGTTCAGACCAGAAGCAGGGTCGGCCCTGGCGCCGACCGGTGGGAACCTTTAAACCTCAGCGGTGCCCACAGCCGGTCCTATACAATAACGAACTTTTTGACCATTGCCACTATCTCATCCGGATCATCCATCACCTGCACAATATCCATATCACCGGTGGAGATCATGCCTTTTTCCTCCAGACGAGCTTTGATCCAATCCATGATGCCGTTCCAATAATCGCTACCGACTAGAATGACGGGAAACGGTTTGATGCGCTGGGTTTGGATCAGGGTCATCACCTCGAAAATCTCGTCCAGGGTCCCAAAACCGCCGGGTAGGCCGATATAGGCGGATGCATATCTGATGAACATCACCTTGCGAATGAAAAAGTAATGAAAGTCTAATTTTAAGTCGGCATATTCATTGGGTTTTTGCTCAAAAGGCAATTGGATGTTCAACCCCACCGACCGTCCGCCGGCCTGACGGGCCCCCTTGTTGGCCGCTTCCATAATGCCCCCGCCCCCGCCGGTGATCACCGCGAATCCTGCTGCGGCGAAGCGGCCGGCGATTTGCTGAGCCTGGGCATAGGCCGGATCCTTGGCCCGGGTGCGCGCCGAGCCGAAAATGCTGACGGCAGGCCCCAAGTCGTGCAGGTTTTCCACTCCGTCAACAAATTCGCCTAATATTTTAAACAGGCGCCACGACTCTTCCAGCTTGATATCATCAATTAAAAATTGGCGTTCCATCCGATTCCTTTCAATTAGTAAGGTGTGGGCAACGTTGGACGGGATCTCAATACCCTGTATATTCAATGCTTATAAGACTTTTAAACCCTTTGCCATCTTTTTTATGCAACTGTGGGGTCATCCTCATAGTTGCAAAAGTCTGAGGGCTCCAGAGTCAAGGCGGCAAGAGTGAAGCTGTAGTCGTTTACTGCGAACTCTTGCCAACGTGGGATCTGGAGTCCTCCGGCTTTCCCGATGGACCGCTATCACGGTAGCCGTATGCGTGAAAAGATGGCATAAAATAGACCTGATCCTTATGCGCAGCGCCGCTTTATTCCGGGGTCTGGTTTCTAACACACTGTATATTCAATGCTTATGAGACTTTTAAGCCCTTTGCCATCTTTTTTATGCAACTGTGGGGATATCTATCGGGATGCCCGGTGGTTGTCAATGAAAGGGCGTTGACAACCCCACGCCAGGGTGTTAGATAAGCCGCTTTATAGACGCACCCGCAAAATCCACTTTCTTGGCTAAACCTTGGATGACCTCATTGACCAAACAGCTGTGGCGTGATCTAAATATAGTTAATGAATTGGGGCTGCACGCACGTGCTGCCGCCCAATTGGCGAAAGCGGCCCAATTGGCATCCGGCCCCGTATGGATTCAATTTAAAGGTGAACAGGTAGATGCCAAACAAGTACTCGATATTTTAACCCTGGCTGCCGCTCAGGGGGATCGGATTCGCATTGCCGTTAATAACGATGCGGATCTACCTGTTTTAGAGCAACTCGCCACCATGATCGGCAAAGGATTTGGAGAATAAACGCATGGCCGACGAAAACGCCCGCGAAATCAGATTGTACGGCATTGGGGGTTCAGCAGGCCTTTGCATTGGCAAAGCCTACCTGGTGGACAAAGAGGGCGTCGACGTGGTGCCCACTTACACCATTGCTAAAAACAATCTGGCTGCTGAAAAAAAGCGCTTTCAAATTGCCGTTCAAAAGGCCACCGAAGAGCTGAACGCCATCATCACCGAAACACCCGAGGAGTTTCGTGAACACGCTCAAATTCTGGAGACCCACTCGGTGCTGCTCAAAGACAAAATGCTCTACGGGCGCACCATCGAAACCATCGAGAAGGAGCAGATCAATGCCGAATGGGCTCTGAAAAAGGTGGTTTCCAACATCCGGCATATGTTCGACAGCATGACCGATCCCTACCTGCGGGACCGCGGCGAAGACATCCTGCAGGTGTCCGATCGTGTCATGAAGAACCTGGTGGGGGCCGAAGAGGTCAGCATCGGCGCAATAGACAAACGCGTGATTTTGGTGGCCCGTGATCTGTCACCGGCGGAAACCAGCCAGATCCAACTGGAACGCGTCATGGGTTTTGTCACCGAAAGCGGGGGCAAGGCCTCGCACACCAGCATTATCGCGCGCGCTTTGGAAATCCCGGCGGTGTTGGGGCTTGAAAAGGCCACCCAGATTATTAAAAACGACGACATCATTATCATCGACGGCACCGCCAGTGTCGTGGTGATCAATCCCAGGGAAAGCACCCTCATCGAAGCGGAGCGCCGCCGTGCCGAATATGAAGAGCGGCGCGCCCGGTATGCCCGCTCCGGCCACTTGGCGGCTGAAACCAAGGATGGGTTGCGCCTGCCGGTGATGGGCAACATTGAATTGCCCGAAGAGGTGGTGGGTGTCATCGACAAAGGCTGCGACGGCATCGGGCTCTACCGTACTGAATTTCAGTACATGGCCCGCACCACTTTTCCCAGCGAAGAAGAGCTGTACGAAAATTACAAAGATGTCATCGACGTGATGCCCGACAAGCCGGTGACCATTCGCACGCTGGACATCAACGGCGACAAAGCCGTGGCCTATATGAGCGAGGATGACGAAGTCAACCCCGTGCTGGGACTGCGGGCGATCCGCTATTGTCTGCAAAAACCCGATGTATTTAAAACCCAATTGCGGGCCATCATGCGTGCCGGCCACCATGGCCAGGTGCGCATCCTGTTTCCCATGATTTCACGTGTGGATGAAGTGTTTGCCATTAAAAAGATTATGGCCCAAGTGACCCAGTCCCTTGAAAATGACGGTTTGCCCTACAGCAAGAGCGCGCAAATCGGTGTGATGATTGAAGTGCCCTCGGCGGTGATTATGGCCGATGCACTGGCCAAAGAGGTGGATTTTTTCAGTATCGGCACCAATGATCTGATCCAGTACGCCATGGCCATCGACCGCACCAACCGCCAGGTGGCCTATCTGTACAATCCCTTGCACCCGGCGGTGATCCGCCTGCTGCACCAGGTGGTCGAAGCCGGCAGGCAAAACAATACCCCTGTCTATATCTGCGGAGAAGTGGCCGGTGAGCCCACCTATGTGCCCATTTTAGTCGGTCTGGGTCTCAACGAGCTGAGCACCACCCCCCAAACCGTGCCGTTAATAAAAAACGCCATTCGCCAGATCAATGCCGCCGAAGCACGCACATTTGTGGATCAGCTGCTGACCCAGACTACCACCGAGCAAATCGAACGCCTGGTGCACGACACTTACGGCGATCTGCTCAACAACCAACAGCGCAACTGGGAGTAAGCAACCGTTGAGCAAGGACCACATCAAAATCATAGCGGAAAACCGCAAGGCGCGCTTCGACTATTTTATCGAAGACAAAGTGGAAGCCGGTCTGGTGCTCAAAGGCACCGAAGTCAAATCCCTGCGCCAGGGCCGTGCCAACTTGAAAGATGCCTATGCCCGCATCAAACGCGGCGAAATCTTTCTGCACCAAATGAACATCAGCCCCTATCCGTTTGCCTACTATGACAACCACGAACCGCTAAGAATTCGCAAACTGCTGCTGCACAAACACGAAATTCACAAACTGTACACCAAGCTCAACGAGCGCGGCTACTCGCTGATCCCCTTGCGGCTTTACTTCCGCGAAGGCAAAGTCAAAGTCATGCTGGGTCTGGCCCGAGGCAAACGCAAATACGACAAACGCGAAACCATCCGCCGCAGAGACGAGAAGCGGGATTTGGATCGGCAGCGCAAGGAGTATAAATGATCCTGGGTTTTCGCTTAAAAAGGGCATCTTTCGGCCCAGCCCGGCGTTCTCACGTTTTTCAAATCCTCGGCGTAGCAACACTACGCCTGCGGTTTTAAAAACGTTGCGGCCTTGGCCTGAAAAAATTCGAACACTTCCGGATGGACACGCGCTGCGCGGGTGCCTTTTCGTAATGGTAACAGGGTAGGGGGCAGGAAAGCGTCATGAACAT
>JBNLFN010000107.1:0-25495 GCA_050305555.1 Desulfobacteraceae bacterium
CCCAGCAGAAACATCCCCAAATGGTAGCTGCCTAAATAGAGCGGGCCGACAGTCACCGGGTTGCAAAACCAAACACCCAACACGGCTGCCGGTTTGCTCCCTTTGAGCAAGAAGGCAAACATGATGGCTAGAATGGTATGAAACGGCATGGTGGGGGTCACGGATATAAATATACCTGCGGCCATACCTACGGCCACATAGTGGGGATCTCCCTGGAGTGATTTAATCCGCTTGTAAAGATCAATAAAGCGCAACTTCCATTTGGATGGCACTTTAGGTTGAGCGGGCTCGGGCGTTTTCATCTCTTTGATCTATCTCTGGGCCATTGCCCATAATGATTATGGGCTGCTATTTTTTTTAGTAGCCGACAAATTACCATGAAATAAAGGGTAACTCAATGTTTCTGCTTTCGGTCACCGTGACTGCCACTTGACTTTTAGGGCATGACTCATTAGAATATGGACGTATATCCAATAGTTATCATAATTTATCCCTTCTTGGATGCCACCGGAGGCTTGCATGCCAAAAAGAAAAGGCAAATCGGTCAGCTTCGATGCCATGGTCAAATTTTTCATGCACACCTATAAAATTCCCACCAAACAAGATATGGATCGGTTAAATGCGCGTTTAGACCGTATTGAACGCTTAATTGTGAATGCCGGGTTTAATAAAAGCCGCCGCAACACGACGACTAAATCCAGCGCCAAACAATCATCCACCACGGCCTCGGATATTGTCCTGGAGGTGGTACAACGTTATAAAGATGGGGTAGGGTTCGCCGAAATTCAACTGCAAACCGACTATAGTGCAAAAAAACTACGGAATATCATCTTCAGACTGAACAAACTGGGCAAGATCAAGCGCAAAAGCCGCGGTATCTATATTGAAGCTTGACCCCTGTGTGACGCGCCCGCCTTCGGTCCCGGCCTGTGATCTGGGATGGCATCGTTTCAGATGCAGGCCTCCCGCAAAACTACCTTTTCCCGCAGGAGAACAAACATGAGCAATCTTATGGATTCGAACAATAAGGGGCTTGATGTCGACCAGGAGATATCTGGTTATCAGATCCAAAGCATACATGCCCTGCCCCAAATTGAGGGTTTTTTGTACCAACTGATTCATGGGGGCACCGGTGCCCACCACCTGCATATCAGCGTTCCGGACACTGAAAATGCATTTGGGGTGACCTTTAAAACCGTGCCTACAGACTCTACCGGTGTGGCCCATATTTTAGAGCACACCGCTTTGTGCGGCTCTCAAAAATACCCGGTGCGTGATCCGTTTTTTTCGATGCTCAAGAGAAGCTTAAGCACCTTCATGAATGCGTTTACCGCTTCAGATTGGACCATGTATCCATTTGCCACCCAAAACCGCAAAGACTTCTATAATCTAATGGACGTCTATTTGGACGCAGCCTTTTTCCCCAAGCTCGAGGCCTTGAGCTTTAAACAGGAAGGTCACCGTTTGGAGATTGAAGATACTGCCGGCCAAGAGAAATTGGTCTATAAAGGGGTGGTCTATAACGAAATGAAAGGTGCCATGTCTTCGCCCAGCCAGGTCATGGGTCGCTCCTTGCTAAATGCCCTTTATCCGGACACCACTTACAGTAACAACTCCGGTGGTGATCCCACAATGATCCCCAGACTGTCCCATGCCCAGTTGATTGCCTTTCACCAGCGTCACTACCACCCCAGCAATGCGTTTTTCTACACCTACGGCCATCTGCCCCTTTCCAGACATCTGGCCGTTATCAGTGAAAAAGTAATGAACCAATTCTCGGCCATCGATCCCCAAACCGATGTGCCCATGCAACCGCGATGGACGGCGCCCAAAACAGTGGATTATACTTATGCCCTGGCGCCGGGAGAAGACCCGTCCCGCAAACATCAGGTATGCGTGGCGTGGTTGACCAGCGATATTTGCGACACTTTTGAAATATTGGTGTTAACCGTGCTGGAACAAATATTGCTTGGCAATGCGGCCTCGCCGTTGCGCAAGGCACTCATGGACTCCGGACTGGGAAGTGCCTTGAGTGACGCCACCGGTTTTGATGCTGACAATCATGATACGATGTTTGCCGGCGGTCTCAAGGATGTGGCCCAAGCATCCGCACCCAAAATCGAAAAACTGATCATGGGGGTCCTAAATGACTTGGTCAAAGGTGGGGTCGAACGCGAACTGATCGATTCCGCCATCCACCAGATTGAATTTCACCGCAAAGAGATCACCAACACCCCTTATCCATACGGCTTAAAGTTATTGTTGACCTTCGTCGGCACTTGGCTGCACGGTGGTTCGCCGGAGCGTGTTTTGCATTTAGATGATGATTTGGCGCGTCTGCACCAAGAAATCGATAAGGGGCATTTTCTGGAATCGCGCATCCAATCTTATTTCATCGACAATCCCCATCGGGTGCGGCTGGTGCTGTCGCCCGATACTGAAAAAAGCCAAAAAGAAGAAGCACGGGTTCGAGCTGAGTTGGACGCCCTTATGGACAAACTCTCCTCAAACGATAAAAACCAAATCCGTATGGATGCGGATCGTCTACGAACGCAACAAGAGCATACCGAAGACATCAGCTGTTTGCCCACGCTGGCGCTTGGCGATATTCCGGCAACCGTGCCGACCTATATCCCCAGCGATGTACTTACGGACCTACCGATGTGGTGTTACCGTCAGCCCACTTCGGGAATTTTTTACTTGAGCGGTGTGGCCAGTGCTGCCATGCCGGCGGAATTGCTGCCCTGGGTTCCCTTTTTCTGCTATCTTTTCACCAAAATCGGTACCCAAAAAAGAGATTATGCGGAAATGGCCCGCAAGATCGATGCGACCACTGGTGGCTTGACCCTTTCCGCGAATGCCCGCGCCCCCTTCTACCAACCCGATACGGCCCTGCCTTTGGTATCGGTCAACGCCAAATGCCTGGGACCCAATATCGATCCCATGCTATCCATTGTCGAAGAGCTGGTGTCCATGGCGGATTACAGCGACATCGAGCGCATAGATCAATTGTTAGGCGAGTATCAGGCGGGGTTGGCGGCCATGATTGTACAAAACGGTCACCGTTTGGCCATCTCACTGTCGTCACGGACCTTTTCCCGGGCCGGCGCCTTAGCCGAAATTTGGAGCGGTGTTCACCAAGTGGCCACTATCAAGGCATTTGCCCAAGATCCCGATGCCCAAAAATTTGAGCGTTTGATTGAACAATTGGCCACCATTGCCCGCAACCTCTTTGCACCCGACAACGTTGTAATGGCGGCGATTGGGGAACAAGCCCACATTGACCATGCGGCCAACATCATTCGCTTAAGTCCAACATTGGGCACTTTTAAACACGGTCAACAGCCCCCCCGATTGAAATCTCAGGATTTGGCCAATGACACACAAGCTCCTTTTGAAGGTTGGAGCACCTCCAGCGCCGTTGCTTTTGTCGCCCAAACCTTGCCCGTTGTCACCCTGGCCCACTCGGACGCCCCAGCTTTGTCGGTTCTGAGCAAAATTTTGCGGTCCCTCTATTTGCACCGCGAAATCAGAGAAAAAGGCGGTGCATATGGAGGCTTTGCCCTGTTTAATCCTGAAAACGGCCTTTTCAGCCTGGCATCCTATCGCGATCCCCACATCGTGCGCACACTGAACATATTTTCAGAAGTGACTGAATTTATGCAAAAACAAACCTTGAAATCAGAAGATATTCAGGAGGCTATCCTACAAGCATGCTCGGAAATCGATAAACCCGACCCCCCTGGACCTGGCGCCCGCAAAGCTTTTGGGCGCCTGATCAATGGCTTGACCGACCCGGTACGCGAACAATTCAAGCAAAAGTTGCTGGCGGTAACCTCCGACCAGGTGCGCCGGGTGTCAGAAAAGTACTTCGCGCAAACAGCGCCCAGTGGTGTGGCTGTTATCTCCGACCGAGAGCAGTTAAAACGTGCCAATGAACAACTAAAAGACAAACCACTGGAGCTGCATACCATCTGAGAATGGGTTAACATAAGGCAGGATACATTAGTTTCACACTTTAATTCGCTGATCCACCGCCGCTTGATGGGTAATCATCAAAATCGTTGTTAACTTGTGTCCATTCAGAAATGGTAGATTGTGGTTCAGACCAAGGCCGCAGTGTTTTCGCAGCCGCAGGCGTAGCCAGGGCTACGTCGAGGACTGCGGGAATGCGAGAACGCAGGGCTGGGCTGCAAGATGCCATTTGTGCATGGACACGAACTATGCCGACTGCTTTTCAATCATAGCCTTGATGCGCTGGGTCAGATCCGTAGGCGCAGAAGTGCTTTCCATCTGCCGGCAAAGGGCCACTGTGCGTTTGAGGGTGGATAGGCAGGCTTGACAAGGCGGGCATTGCTGTATGTGTTTTTCTATGGTTTCGCAAGTTACCGTATCGAGTTCGTCGTCGATGTATTCCGACAGTTTGGCAAACAACTCACGGCATTTCTGATGATCGTGCATGGCCTTATGCCTTACTGAAATAGGTTTTCAGTTCTTCCCGCAGGAATAACCGCGCCCGATGGAGTCGCACCTTAACGTTGGTGGTCGACAGGTTTAGGATTTGGGCACTCTCTTCGGTGGAAAAACCTTCGACATCCCGAAGCACCAACACCACGCGATAGTTTTCCGGCAATGTCAGGATAGCCTTTTCTAACGTCCTGCCCAACTCCTCGTTGAGCACCTGATCCAACGGCAATGTGGCCCACTGCGGCGCATGATGTTCCACCTTGGTTTCGTCCGACGGCAGAAACTCATCCAGGCTGAGTTCGCGTTCAGGTGCATATTTAGATCGGCGTCTCTTTTTAATACAAGCAGTCGTGGCGATCCGGTATAGCCAGTTTTTAAATTTGGTTTCGTGCCGGAATCCACCTATGTATTTGAACACATTCAAAAAAGTGTCCTGGACCATATCTTCGGCATCCTGAGCCTCGCCGCACATTTTCATGCCGAAATTGTGCAGCACGGACTGATAACGTTGTACCAATTCCGGAAACAGGTCCTGGCGTCCTTGCTGGATAGCGTGAATCAGTTCGGTATCCTGATCAACTCTCTTTTTCTTCGGGCTGGGTTGGGTCATGGGGTTGTTTGCGTGTCACCTGACATGCGTCGCTTACTCAGGTTGAGATGCCCAATTTGGGTAAAATGTATGCCTGCAACAGGTACCACAGGCCAACGACCACTGCAAAACCGATTATCTCTTTCACGCCAAACTCCTTGTCGCTTGCAATCCATTATCAGGCAGATCATACCCTTTCAACCCATTGAACCCGCTCTCGTTAATAGTTAGAGATCCGATGGGATAAAAGGTTACAGCAAATATCAAAGGGATGGGTCCAATGTGCTGTATGGCAACCTGTTTTTTCAGCGTCGTGCCCTAAGGCGACTCGAATCGATGTCGTATTTTTTTATTTTATAGTGAATCGCACGCCGGCTGATGCCCAATAGTTTGGCGGCCTCTTTTTGAACACCGCCGGTTTGTTTCAATGCACGCACAATCGCATTGCGCTCGGTGTCTTCCAAAGAGAAGGAGTCAGGCTCCAGGTCATCGGATGGCGCTGCGGTCGGTATCCCGGAAAGGTGCAAATCATCCGGATACAGGGTGTTGGCGTGGCATAGGACAATCCCGGCCTCAATGCCGTTCTTAAGTTCGCGCACATTACCCGGCCAGGGGTAGTGGCACAGAAATTTCATGGTCTCGGCCGGGATTTTTACATCGCGGGTACCGTGCTTGCAAGAAAATGTTTTGGCGAACAGCTTGGCCAGGGCGGGAATATCCTCTTTGCGCTCGCACAGGCGCGGCACCTCCAAAGTTACGACTCGCAACCGGTAGTAGAGATCTTCGCGAAACCTTGCATTTTTAACATCCTCGACCAGATCGGAATTGGTGGCGGCGATCACCCGGCAATCAACGGTGTTTCCCTTTAGCTCGCCGATCCGCCGAATTTTTCGATCTTCAAGGAACCGCAACAGGCGCATCTGCATATCCAAAGAAATATTGCCGATCTCATCTAAAAACAGAGTGCCTTGATGGGCGGTCTCGATGAGCCCTTTTTTATCACTCACCGCATGGGTAAAAGAACCGCGGGTGTGCCCGAAAAGCTCGCTCTCCAGCAGCCCGGCCGGTGTGCTGCCGCAATCAACCACCACAAAAGGCTTTTTATTGCGTGGGCTTAGTTTGTGCACTAGGTTGGCAATACGCTCCTTGCCCACGCCACTCTCACCCAAAATTAATACATTGACGTCGCTATTCGCCACTTTTTTAACCATGGCATACAGCGATTTCATTTTCTGGCTGGCAGCCATATCTAAGTCTTTGATCACAGAGTCATCTTTGGTGGCGCCCAGCGGTGGGTTGCCTTCCAAGACCTTGCGTAGTTTATAGACCAGTTCACGACCATCAAACGGTTTGGCCAGATAATCTACAGCGCCGGCTTTTACGGCTTTAACAGCATCCGGGATGGTGCCGTAGGCCGTCAGAAAAATGATAGGTAACCCGGGTTGCAGCGAACGCGCTTTATCTAGCACCTCCATTCCGCTCATACCCGGCATCTTCATATCGGAAATCATCAAATCGATATTGTTGTCTTTGATAACGCGCACGGCATCCGGCCCATTTTCGGCCTTATAAATCCGAAAACCAGCAGATTGCAGCCGTGCTTCAAGCACTTCAAGCACGTTTAAGTCATCATCCACTATTAATATAGTGGATGTATCCGGATTGATGTTTGCCATCACAAATCACCGTGGTGCAGTTTAGTCCGTTGACGGTATGGCGCTCTTTTTTTCTTGGATCTTCTGGTCGATGGTCTCCAAAGCTTTTATTTTTCTTTGGAGTTTGACCATGCTCTGTTCAAGCAACGCCATTCGTTTTTTGAGTTTACGGTTGGTTTGGTCCGCTGATTCAAGTTTTCCCCTAAGTTTTAGGACCTCTTCGGCGGCATTGATCACCAACCACTGGGATACTTTGGGGCTCGCTTCTATGTCACCCTTTCCGTCTTGGGTCAAGGGGATGTTTGAAAACAGCATTTTTTCTTTTATAATAGGCACCATAAACACCGGGTTCTCATTTTCAACACTTGCGGGGGCCACTTTTGCCCATGATTCCCACAAATCGACGGCTTCTTGATATTGTGAAGGGGTCTGGGCTGCCATTAGCCGGGCACAAGCCAAGCCGAAAAGGGATTTGCGCGCCATTTCTTTGTTTTGTGTTTTGTCTTGAATGGATTTGAATTGTTTGGCCGCCAACGGGTAATCTTTGGCCTGATAAGCGGTTACCGCCTGATGATATTTTGCGTTCAACAGCGGCGATACCGGCGAAGTGCCATTGTTGGAAAAAGGCGGCCACGGAAAACGGCAGCCGGTTCCCATCAAGACACTTGCAACGAGCAAAAGGATTGTCCAAAACTTTAGCGTGACACGCAACCCTATCATACCGGCAATCTGTCTTTCCCTTAAATTCTTTGTCATCGGTTCAATCGTGTGCATTAAAATGAGTATATGCGTATTCGCGGTAAAAATCTTAAAAACTAACCGGCTTCTATTCTAAACAGCTTTCTCCTTATGCCGGCCGTTCATCATCAACCTTGTATTCGTACCAGGCGCCATGTGCAATGTAAAACTAAATGTGCTCCCCATCCCAAATTGGCTCTCCACCCAGATCTCACCATCGTGAGCGTCTATGATATTTTTAGTAATACTCAAGCCCAACCCCACCCCGTCAAGATGATCGCGCACTGTGGGGGCGCGATAAAACTTATTGAATAGTTTGCTTTGATCCTCTTCCAAAATACCCGGGCCATTGTCCACCACTTGAAAAGTCACTAAGCTTTGGTTTTGTTCAGATTGTGCTTTAATGACCACTTGACTATGCGGGTCTGAGAATTTGATCGCATTGCCCACGAGATTGAGAAAAACTTGCTGCAAATATTGTGAATCCCCCATAATATCAGGTGTTTCAGGAGAAACCTGGGAAACCATCTCTATTTGTTTAGCTTCAGCCGTCGGTCGAAGGCTTTCCAGACTGGCAGCGACCAGTGCATAGCTATCCACGGGTTCATGCTGTAATTTCAGAGCGCTAGGCTCTAATCGCGAGGCCTGCATGAGATGGTTAAGCAGGTCGCAAATTCGTCCGATTTCATCACCGGCAATTTCCAAAAATCGGCGCTGGCGTTTTGTGATAGGCCCCATCACCTCCTCGCCCACCATATTCACCGATTCACGGATAGAAGTTAAAGGTGTTCGAATTTCATGGCTCAACATCGAAATAAAATCCGAGCGTAAACGCTCCTCCTGACGCAAACGATCCGACATTTCATTAAAAGCGCCGGCCAATTCGCCCAATTCATCTTTGGAGTGAATCTTTACGGGTTGGCTGTAACGATCATTGGCGACGGAGCGAATGCCACGCATCAACTCCCGCAAAGGGCGTATCATAGAATAGGCCAGGTAGACGACACCAATCAAACCCACGAGACTGGAAATACCCAGTCCTATTAAGGCATTATGAATAGAGGCGCGACCGCGCTGATTGAGTTCACGGGTAGCCGCTTCAACTTCAACCTGGTTATCCAGACGGGCCGCCGATATGAGTTCAATCCAATTGTTGATGGTCTTTTCAGGAATCCAGTTGGCTTGGCTCTGCGGTGAGTTATCGACCGGTACCTCTACAACGACATTATCGAAGCTGCGGTAAGCATCGTAAACGGCGCTCCACTGTGGTGAAATCGCGTAGCCTTTGCCCTTGAGGGCTAAAACATTTTGCAGCCCCTCTTCAAAGCCTTTGCGCGCTTCGGTAAAAAAATCCAGATAATCCTTTTTCTCCAGCAAGCGATATTTTTTTTCGTTCTCCTCCATACTCAGTAAATTTTCGAGTATCCTTTTTGAATTATCAGAAATTGTATAATTTTTGCTAACAATGCGTTCAGATATGTGCACAACTTGCTGAAAATTAAGATACAGGATCAGTATGGTCCCATAAAAAATGGCAACAATGGCAAAAAACCAAATCAACAATTTTCCGGTAATACCGTAACTGGGATCCATGATGTCTATCGTTGGGTGGTTGTGTTAACACAGGCTAGAATTTTTCCGCCTGAAAATCAAATGCCTACGCTGTGAACGCCTGTGTATTTGATATTATTATATAAATAAAAACAATACCATATATAATAATAAGCTTGCTTGCCGGCAACAACAATTATCCGCATGTTTAGCATGCGATAGCATTGAAAACAATCAAAATTGATGCATACCGGATGCAGTACTCCCGGCTATGGCTGCTGCAGCGCCTGGGTTATGACCCCCATAGCACCCGCTTGGAGCAAAAAAGGTAACTATTAAGTGAAATATTTCGCCTAAAACATGCCACCCCCTCCCACCACATACCTTAAGTGCATGATACTTCTCCATGTACAGATTCTACGATAGTGGCATGCATATTGCTTGAATTTTAAGCCAACGACCCAAGAGGTCCAAGTTTTAATGTACTTTACTTTGAACTTAACTTGGGTTATAAGACCCAACTTAACATGGGACGTATTCAGCTATGAAAAAAACTATCCCCCTACTTTTAATCGCCCTTTTGGCTCTGCCTTTTAATCTCCAGGCTGCAGAAACTGAAGTGACGCTGGCCTGGGATAGCAGCAATCCCGCTCCGTTCGGCTATCAGCTCTTTTGCCGCGAAGAGGGCCAAGCTTATGATTATAGCGACCCACGCTGGGAGGGTGACGATAGCTTTACGCAATGTACCATCAACCAGATAGACGACACGAAAGTTTACTACTTTGTGGTTCGTGCTGTGGATCAAGAACTGAACCAAAGTGGTAATTCCAATGAGGTCCGCTACCCAGCAACTGACGGATCCGGCTCCGACGGAAGCAGATCCCTCGGGGGCGATGGTGGTGGCGGAATGAGCGGCAGCTCCTGCTTTATCCAATCGCTTACATCACCATAGCCGGCATGGGGGCCAGGGACAAAATACCTAGCCCCCCGTAAACCCACCCCAACCCACCCAACTGATCAGCAATAACCCACCCATACATGTTAACCCAATAGTTGCCTAAAAAAGATGGCGAGAGGCTGCAAAGCCTTTTGAACATTGAACAAAATGCGTATTTGCTACCCGCTTGGAACAATGACCCAGGGGTGGACTTAAGGATCGAGTCTATTTTATGCCATCTTTCTTATACAGCGATAGGGCTAACCGAATCGATTAACTGCGCATCAATCGATTCGGCACCCAATGGCATGCTGAGCATGGGTTGTTCGCCCAAGGTTAAACATCGTGTACCCTCTGAATCGCGTCATCACAAAATTTATTACCAATATGTTCAATATTTTAATATTGAATCCAGGCAAATTGCATGGATAGCATGCTTGACTTGCAGCCCTTAAGAAGCTACAAAACAGACCATCTAATTATTCCAGTTGACCAGAATCACACGTGATGATTATTGAAGAAGGGCCCACCCGAATGCTGCGCTTAGGCTCCGTCGTACCGGATATCCGCGAAATGGATCTTGATGACATTTTTCTTTCCAGGCTGAAACTCTTGATCATTATGGGCAAATCCTATCTTAACGGGCTTCCATTGGGAAAACAACGCCGCCATGCCATGCTGGATAATGCCAATCACATTGAGTCGGAGTCTGTTGACTTGGGGGGGTTGGCCACCGCGAATTCCATGGAGAGCCCACCGGTGGGTCGCATAAATTTCGATCACGTATTTTATCAACGCGTTAAGCTTCTGGCCGTAATGATCAAAGCCATAGCCAAAGGTTTCCCTATGGGAGAACATCGCAAGACCGCCTTGCAGGAGAATATAGATATCATTTGTGAGGTTCTGACCTTCAACAGCCAAACAGACATGGCCTTTTTAAAAGTCGCATAAATTGGCAACAATTAAACCAAATAGTGGCATGCACATCCTGATTGTTGATGATGACCGGTTGGTTCGTGATTTTGCAGTGCATACCATTGAGTATGGCACCAATCGTAAAGTCACCACCTTGGAAAACGGCTTCAGCGCATGGGAATATATCAAAAAAAAACCTGAAAACGTCGATCTCATTATTGCCGATGCCAATATCCCGGATATGGATGGTTTAGAATTGTTGGGCCAGGTAAAAAAAGCACATCCCGGGAAAATTTTCATTATCACCACCAGCAACCCTTCCTATGAAGATACTGCCTACCGTCTGGGGGCGGATGCCTTCTTATCCAAGCCCTACGATGTGGGTGATCTATTTGCCATTGTGCAGAAATTTTTTATTGAAACCGCCCCATCGCAATCCAAAATTACAGAATTCCCCAACAGTGACCATGAGGATTCCCAAAAACCAAGCTGAATGCATCCGGTAGAATGGTACACGATCTATTTAGAACTATAATTTTCTAAGAATCCGCTCGGACCTTCTTAATACGTTCCCATACAAATTCGTACAAACGCCACTCATCCATATAGGTCCCCAATGCTTCGCGGTAGTAGTTGAGCGCGTTTTTCTTTTCCCCGTTTCCCTCAGCCCAAAAGCCAAGGGCAGCGTATGCGGTGAGCAAGTAATCCGGATTTTCGCCGGCTTGCGTCTCCAATCCTTTCTCCATGTCATGTGCCAGCAAATGATTACCGATGGTTTTGAACCACGGTGCCTTGGTTTGAGTCACAAAGGCATTCAGTTTTTTTAACGCCTCTTGCTTCTGACCCATATATTGAAGAATCATGGGCTCCCATAATCCCAGGCTTAAACGATGACCGTTCTCCCGCCCCGGTATGGTCAAAAATTGCCGGATGTAGGTCAAGGCCGCGTCCCAATCCTCCTCCATGGCGCAGTAGAAAGCCAAATCATGAATCATATCGCCGTTGTCAGGCTCTCTGGCCAATAACCGCTCATAATATACCCGTTTTGCCGTCAGCGGCATATCAACCACCGAACCTGGCATTAAAGACGTTGATAGCGCTGCCGCCTTTTCCATGTCCAAGCCGATCTTCTTCTCAACCTCTTCGTTAAATGCTTTAATTTTTTTCTGATACTTTCTTTTTTGAGTGGATAGTTTCATACGCTTTAGCTTGAATTGTTGAATGTGCTCCAAATGGGATAGGGTTAAAAAATATAGCCATCCATCGCTGTTCGATTTCAACACCGCCTGCTGCAATAAGGCTTCGGCCTGATCCCATTTTTTTTGCTTGATGTGCATCAAACTGACGACAAAGGACAACCAAGCCCGCTCATCATTATTGTAACCGCCTTTCAGCGCCTTAGCCGTAGCGACCTGGCCCTCCATGACCTTGACCAAATGACCATATAATTCCCAGTTGGAGCGCCAATCCAGTTTACGCAATACTCTGCCTTGCCCATCGGATGACATCTGTCCATGAAGCCATTCGATGAGATACAGCACCATGCGCGCAGTGGTATTGCTCTCATCGATAGACAATGAACGCCCCAATAATTTTCGGGCCCGGCTGTAATTTTGCGCGCAATAATGTATCATAGCGGCGGCCATCACCACAGCCGGTGAACTGCTATGCGACAACGCCTCGTCGGCACGCTGGGACGCTCGCTTCCATTTATGCTCGTGGGCCAAGCGAACAATGGAGGCGATTCGATTATCTTCAGAAAAATCCAGCGCACCGTCCCATTTGGGCTGCCCCGCCTTTAATTCGCCAACAAACCTTGCTGCTTTGGCAATCGGCAGTACCATGCCGATATCAGACAGCATGGTGGCCGCTTGCTCCTGACCTTCGGTAACATCAACCAGCACACGCGAGGCAATCCCAACAACCTGACCATTCTGGTCGATAACGGGGCCACCGCTATTGCCCTTATAGATGGAGGTGTCCACCTGCAGAACATTCTCAAAATTTCTTCTGACATGGCCACGGGTTACGCTGACATTTACGGTGGTTTCCTGGGCTTTGCTGCCCAGGGGAAACCCCAAGGTGATAATAGGCGCCAACCGGGAAATTTTATATCGCCCGGCCTGGGGATCGAGGGGCAGGGCCGTCAATCCCTGGGGGACCTCATCGATTTTCAAAACGGCAAAATCTTCCTTTAATGGCGACCGAATTTTCTGGTAGGTTTTGGTGGGTGCACGCCCCACCCCGGCAATGGTTAGACGCCGCTCAGTTTCAGTGCTGAATGCAGTTGTGATATTATACATGTCTTCGATATCGGCACTTACCGACATTCCGGGAAGACGCTTAAATGCTTTTCTGCCCTCAAACCATAGGTAGACACGGTAGTTTAAGTCAATGCTGATACCCAGCTGCTGGAATTGCCCAATCAAGGCAAACATTTCATTGTCTTCGAGCCAAGGGCAGGCTACATGCCGATTGGTCAACAAGTAACCGCCGGGATCCACTAAAAAAGCCGTTCCTTCTGCCCTTTGGTGGTATAAAATATTGTCGCCGGCAGACAAGCTATACTCGGATAACACGAAGGCCACAGAGGGCGCATAACGCCGGGCAATATCGGCAAGTTTTGAAGCACTGTCTTGCTTTTTCTGTAACAAGTAGTAAACGGATATCCCCCCCAAAAGGGTGACCATAAGAATAAACACACCCAGCACGGTAATGCGTTGTCGCAAGCTTGCCAACTCTATTCGGGAAGCGCGCTTGGCTTTGCGTCTTTCCACGCGTCGAACAATACGGCGTTTTTTAACCTGCTCAAGAACGGCGACAACTTCTGCCATGGATTGGGGTCGTTTGCCGGGATCATCGGCGAGCATCAAATGAAGCAAATTCTCCATCTCATGGGGCAGAATCAGGTCATTGACCTGGTTCTGGTAGTCAATGCGGCCCAGATCTTTGGTCAACAATTCGACGAATATTTTGCCCAGAGACCAGATGTCACTGCGCAGATCCAGGGCACGGTTTTTCTGGATATCCGGATGGGTGGCCAGTAATTTTTGCAGCGTGGCCCCGGGTCGTGCCAGTTGCGGCGTTAAAAATCGGAAAAGCTTATGATCGACTTTAAGCTTGAATGATTTTCCTGGACATTCAATGACCACCACATCATCCAGGTTCAAGTGGGGTAAAAAATGGCCCATCTGATGCAGCGTGTCGATGCTCTTGGCGATCTGGCAGAAAATGTCCACCAATGTGGCAAAGTTATCCAGCTTGCCCGAGGTCAGCAGGTTGCCCCAATTGGCTGCGTCGATCCACTCACTAACCCGGTACCAAGTCCCTTGTTCAGATCGGTTGATCGCATAATGGGCCACAAACGCGTCTGCGGGAAGCTGATGAAGCTTTTTCAACTCGGTTTCTAAACGTTCGACAATCTCCGGATTGATATGGGCTTCCGGTTTGTATATGCGCAACATATAGGGTTGTCCGGTCTCTTGCTGAACCGCTTTGCATAAAATACTGGCGTAGCCGTCATGGAGTATCTGCTCAATACGGTAACCATCAATGGTCTTAGGGCTTGTATCCAGATCATGACCACAGTTTGGACAGGCCAGCACCCGTTCACCAAGCTTTTGATGACACTCCGGGCAAGTTTTCATACGCCTCCATTTAATGACCACCCCGGGGCCATATAGAAGATTGATGCCGATGGGCCAACCACGCACCCTGAGGATAGGTCACAATCCCGGGTCCGGTTGCAGTGTCAATCGAAACGAGTTTTGTATCAGGGCCCGAAGCTTGCGGGTCAGGTGTCGTAGATGAGTTATTTATTATGCTACGATATTAATGCGAGACAAACAAGCTTGAATTCATAGCAAAACGGCGCCTTCAATAAAAAAGGGCACCGGTAAAAGCGATACCCTTTTTAATATGGTGCCGGGGGACAGAATCGAACTGCCGACATGGAAATTTTCAGTCGCTTTTCAGAAAAAGTATAAAGATCTATAATTTCAACATATTGATTCTTCGAAAGATTTTTTAATGTACTTTCAGTTTCGTCTGGTTTTTGATGAACTTTTGGACTTTGACGGGCACAATCGGGACCTGGGGAGTTTCAATCCCTATGCACTTTATGAATTACTACCCGACCGTCCGTTTCAAGGATTAAGCGAAAAAATGCGGCAGACTAACCCGGCAACCTTTTCAAAATGCCGGCCCATGGTAACAAGTTCAGCGCCATATTCCATGGTTTGGGCAGCAATCCAGATATCATTTGATGGGATGGGCGTCTCTTGTTGCTTCAACTGAGCGGCAATCCGAGAATACCGGTCCGCCGTCAACTCGCCGATAGCAATCTTTTCAACCACTTCATGGGACAGGAACCGATTCAGATCCTCCATGTTATCCCAAAACCGGGAACCGTTTCGGAATCCGAAAATAAGTTCCCCCATCATAATGGGAGACAGATAAATCGTGTCGGATAATGAAAGATAATCAACAAGCTGTTGATGTCCAAGCTTGAACCCGACATAAGCACTTGTATCTAGCAGAAGCTTCATTGCCACATTTCCTTATCAATCTGTTCACAGGATTGAATAGCAAGATCAAATTCATCAGCCATCTCCCGGCTCCACCCCCCAGATAGGTCTCGCAGTGATGCCCCGCGCGGTTTCCGCTTTCCTTTTCCGAATTCTTTATGAATGATTTCTTTTAAAACCTGATTGATGGACATGTGGTTTTCGCTGGCAATCCGCCTGATTTTTTGCTCGACTTCAGGCTCCAGCCCCCTAATGGTAATCTGTCGCATGACTCACCTCGCGCATTTTTATGACTCATTATATGAGGCAGAATCGTCTTTGTCAATGGCCGGACAGCTCATCCCGTTTTTTCCCTGGCCTCTATAACACTCTAAAGGGTATTGCACAGGGACGGCGGGATGATCTGGTGGTTGGCGCCTGGGGTGGTCAAAAGGAAGACCTAAAATTGTGCAAGCCTGAAGTCTTTTATGCTATTGGGCGACCAATGAACCAGGTGTGTCACAATCCGCCTTGGCCAAAATGTTTGAGTTGTCACGGTCTGCGGTTAGCCTTTCTGTGGCAAAAGGTGGAGAATTGGCCAACAAGTACAACTATGCAATAAGAAACTGACGTACCCCATTAACCCTATTAATTCCATTAATCTAGGCCATTATAGTAATTATACCCTGATTCAGTACATCTATGTAAAATTTTACACAGCTTTTGGGTGTTGTGCTCCACAAAAACAGATAGGTTAAAAGATGTTTGATGACGTCCTTGCCCCTGAGCATTTTATAATCAGTTGATTATTCAGAAATTTTAGATATCGCAACCCCTTGGTTTCATACTTGAGGCATAGATATTGCTACATATTTGGGTTCAAAGGAGAGCAAAGATGAACGACGTTGAACAAAAACCTTGGAAGCATGGTCGTGTTGAACGAAGATCCGGCTTTGATAGGCGACGAAAAAAGTTCCCCTCTTTTAAAGAGCTATTTAAGTATCGCCGTCGCCGTCATGTGCGACGTAAAGACGATTATCAGAAAATCGTTATACTTGATAAGTATAGCAACGCTGTGTCCGGGGTTATCATCGCCATACTAATGTTAAGTTTATGCGATGCTTTTCTAACACTATTTTTAACAAGCATCGGTGCCATTGAATCAAATCCAATCATGGCATTTTACCTAAACCTCAATGAATTTACATTCGTTTTAGTTAAGTACGGATTGACGGCCCTATCCGTTACCATCATTTTGACCTTACCTTATGCTTCCATAAGACGTTTGTGTATACCCGTGCAGCACCTTCTTAATTGTTTTGCGGTTGTTTTTTCACTGGTTGTGGCCTGGGAGATTTTTTTAATCAGAACCCACTTCTTGGCAAGATATTGAAACTTTGATAGTAATAAGGTATTGGCATTGAAAAGAAAAAAGATATTTACGCTGCTTTTTTTACTCTTGTTGGGCAGCTATGCTTCGTATCAAATATCTGCATTGATACCTCAACCCACTCGTTCAGACAACGGTCAGCAAATTTATTACAGAATCAAAGAGGTGCTTAACCGGGACGATGGCAAGATTGATTATGATACACTGTTGTGGGTTCATCAAGAGATGATCCTGAAGAACAGGCATATTCAACATTCTGGTGAATTGGTTAAGATGCTCATCGAGAAAAAAAATGACCGTCCCAGGGTCGACAACATGATATTGATATATGCTGCAGACATCATTGGAAACAGTCAAGTGGCTATTGACGATGTGGCCGGTCTTTTTAGAGACATGCTGATGCAGGATCAGCGCCTTAACTCATGGGTGTTGGCATATATAGGAGATGCCATCGGAAAATATAAATATAACATGCCGGAAGGTGATCTACTGGCAGATCTGCTTGAACAAAGAGTGGCCGAGCAAATCTCCAACAGCATGCGTTCAAAAGAGTTCTTCGGGCACCATTTTTTGCCGCCGCCAAAGGAAGAATATCTCATTAATTATATAGCGAATATTGAAGATCAAAAGATACGAGGGCTTGAGAGAAATTGTTATTACAGCCTAGTAAAATCCGAATGGTCTGAAGCACAAATTGAAAAAGCCCTCAGACAGCTTCAATCCCAGGGTGTACCGGGTACAGGTGAAAAAACCCAACGCCCAATGAAATATTTAATTCTGCATCCTGATCAATTTGAGAATCCGAGCACCACGCCAATGTAATATTTATAACCCTTCATCATTTCAGTAAAAAATTTATAACAGCCTAAGAAAAAGGCGGATATATTCTTGTAACCTCACGGATTTCGGAGGCGTCAAAACGTGTGCTATCTTACACACCCTACAAGCGGACCATTCTGTCTCAAGGGGTCGTAGCGCCCAAAAGTTTAGAGTGTCAAACCTATAATAGTGTATTACGCACTCCAATTCACTAGTATACGGGTTGACACCATTCTCTTCTGTTTTGGTCATCCCGGATCAGAGTCACCGACCGGAAATAACAACAAGAAACGGGTCCCCTCGTTCACTTCGGACTCCACGCTTATTTGTGCATCGTGTTTGTGTAAGATGGAGCTGATAATCGCAAGTCCTAGCCCCGTGCCTTTATCCGCGCTCTTGGTGGTAAAAAAGGGATCGAAAATCGACTGTTGAATCTTTTCGGGTATACCGCAACCGTTATCTGCGATTTCGATATTCAAACACCTTCCGTCTGCCCAGGCGGTGATACGGATATTGCGCTCTCCGGCCGGATTTTGCGCCAGCGCATCCACTGCATTGTTTAACAGATTCACGAACACCTGCTGAAGTGCATTCTCATCGCCGTCGATTGACGGTAGTCCATCGTTCACTTCCATGTCGAGGTGGACACCCCGCATCTTCAACTGGTGGTCCAGCAAATCATTTGTTTTTTGTAGAACGAGCGGGATGCTGATTTTTTGAAAAACAACTTCCGACACCCGCGAAAAGGTCCTGAATTTGGAGATAATGTCCTTGAGTCTTACTGTTTGTTCGCAGATGGTATCCAGGAAGTGCTGACGCTTTTCAGGCGCAGTGCCCATCCTAAGCAGCTCGGCGTATCCGCTGATGGCGCTGAGCGGTTGACCGACTTCATGAACGATGCCCGCTCCCATTTGGCCGAAGGTGCTCATTTTTGCCGCCTGCAACAGCATGGCCTGGCCCTGCTTGAGCTTTACGCTCATTTCATTGAAGCTGTCGGCCAGTTCTTCAAATTCATCTTTGCTGGTGATACGCACCTGATGACCAAAATCACCGGCCGCGATTTTCATGGCCCCGGCCTTTAAAATCTCCATGGGAACGGTTTTTTTTCGGATTGACCGGATCGACAGCAGCAGAATCACCCAAAAGGTGAGCAGCACCAGCATGAAAAAGATATACCTGAAATTGATCACCGGAGCCATGATGGCTGCTTTGGACTGGCTGAAAACAATGGTCCAGTCGGGGCTGGAAAATCGGTGATTGAGAAACAAGGACCAGTAGCTGTTAATGTAGGTCGTTCCATCCTGGCGGCTCTCGAATTTTCCGGAGAAGGAATTGTGCTCATAGGCTGCCAATAATTCGGAGCTGATCAGATAATCGGCGATGCTGGAGATTAGAATCTTTCTTCCAGACAGCACCACTGAAAAATCTATATCCGGCGGTAGGGCACCAGTAATGCCGATTCCCCAAAGGTACAGCGGATTGATCTCTCCGGCAATAATGCCCTTTAGCGGGGATGACGGATCGACACGTCTCACCATGAGAATGGTCGGCGAAATATCGTCGCTGTGAAGTATTTTGATCAGCGTGCGGTCTTTGTCCGGAATTGCCAGATCGTCCATCGAAATCGCCGGTAGATCTTTATCCAACTCGATGACCGGAACGGTTGGTTCGGGAGGTATCTGAACCAAAACACGCCGCCAACCGCTTCCTTCCCTGCTTAATGGGTCATACGGCTCTTTCTCGTACGTTTCCAGGTGGCCCCTTCGAAACTGACCCGAGATAGTTTTTAATTCCTGCTCCAGCGTAACCAGGCGTTCATAGATAAGAAACCCTTTGTTTTTACACTGTTGGTGCAGTCGTTTGCCGGCCTGGTCCTCAAGCTGGTTGCCAACATAGAGCAAGGATATTGCAGAAATGGTCATCAGCGGCAGGATTGCGCAAAGCACAAACATCGTAAAAATCCGGCGCGCTACTACGCTTTTTAGAAATTGGTTGTCTCTATCTTTTTCGGCGGCATTCATTGTTCTGTCCCAAGCATATTAATAGCTCTGCGCCGTACCGATGAAGGCACCATCGTTGGCCCGAATGATGTCATCCCTGCTGTGCTTGGCCGTCAACGGCGCAGCGGTTAAGCCATCGGGCCCCATGCTCCAGAGATCAAAGGTTGTATTGATCGGTACCAGGAACTTGTCCTTGCGCCATTTGCCTTTGGGGACCAGGTCAAAATTCGTATACTGGTAGGGATTGCCCCAGGGATCCGAAAGGCTATTCATGCCGATTTCCGAGAGATCGGTCGGCAAGCGATTTTTATCTATATTGAAGACAATAATTTCGTTTTGAATAACGCGGATATTCTGCACCGCCTTGGCGTATTGCGCGCGCCGGGTATATTGTGCCATAATCGGCACTGCAAGGCCTGCCAGCGTGACCATAATGGCGATAACGATCATCAGTTCGATTAATGAAAAACCAGCGTGTGACGTTTGAACATGCCCTGTTTTCATTGTCTCGCTTACCATAACGACCTGTATTTTGATTCAATATACAGTACGGACCGCTAATATAGCGCCCTTCAATCTCCGAAAACGAGCAGATCGAATACCTCTTCATCGGCAGTTTTCGGTCAAACCTTAAAAGACCGCAAAGATGTGGACGCTTTGACTAAGATGGGCATGCCTCCCCAAGGCTATATGACCATCCAGGGTCCGGCTAGCGGTGTCGTTCAAAACGAGTTTTGTATCAGAACCCGACATCTACAGGTCATGTGTCGTGGATGAGTTTTTTATTAGCTTCGACAATCATACAAGACAAACGAGCTTGGATTCAAAGCAGGGCAGCGCCCTCAATAAAAAAAGGACCCATATTAAGCTTTAGAGTGTTGAACCCGGTCAGGGGGCAAGCCAAGTTGCCGCACACGCAATGATGCCCAAACACCCGTAAGATACGCTTTTTTTTTAATTGTTTCGCTCCCTATATGTACCCTATTGAATCATTCTGTCGGGCTGATAATTCCTCCAAAAGATTCACTTGATTCTTTCCCGGGCAATGTGCTGGAAGTCCCACCCAAATAGCAAAAAAATGCAATTCTGTCCACATCGCGCACTACCTCGGCTGATGCTCATTGTTCCAACCGACGCTATTATGGTTTGCTAAAAAACGGTTTAATTGCCGAACCCTTGTCATTCGGCAAAGGCGAACAGGGATCGCTGTACTCAAGACCCCTTCGTCGGCCGAAAACGTGGTGCTTGAATAAATCTCAGGACTCGGTGCTACAGTGGGACAAAGCCACCAACAAGATCAGCTATGCCTGCAACATGGTGTCCCACAGCGATACGCCCCATGCCCCCAGCACCGCCATCGGCGTGGCCCTTGCATCGGACAAACCCGTGCCCGTTCTAAGGGCCGAGATCCGCTGCCCGGAACTGAGCGGGCTTGGGTAAAATCAAACACGGCACCGCACTTAAAATAAAACAGGGGCTACAACCGAAGTTGTAAACCCCTGAATTTAATGGTGCCGAGGGACAGAATCGAACTGCCGACACGGGGATTTTCAGTCCCCTGCTCTACCGACTGAGCTACCTCGGCCCAAACAGAAATGACGCTCAAACAAATGCAGTTATCTATTAAACCGCATCTGCCTTGTCAAGCATATTTTAGCCCGGTTATCTGCCTGGTGCGCCTTTACCCAGTGGCATGAACTGCGAAATGGATTAGAACTTCACCCCATTGTTGCAAAAGTCGGAGGGCTTCAGAGACAAGGCGGCAAGAGTGAAGCCGTAATCGTTTACTGCGAGCTCTTGCCAACGCAGGATCTGGAGTCCTCCGGCTTTCCCGTAGGGTAAAAAAGATGGCATAAAATAGACCTGATCCTCAAGTGCACTTCCGGTTTATGCCCCGTTCGGGTTCTCAATACCTTAGTTTATTCAATGCGCATAAGACCTTTAAGCCTTTCGCCATCTTTTTAATGCAGCGGTGGGGTTCAGTGATAGTCGCCATATACAAACTGCACCAACGCGCAGGCAACCAGGGCGGCTGTTTCCGCCCGGAGTATACGCGGTCCCATCCCCACGGTGTCAAACCCCGCAGCCTCTGCTTGGGCAGCTTCATCGGGTTCGAAGCCGCCTTCCGGGCCGATAAGCATGAAGATGCTGCCCGGTGATTGGTTTGGGTATGGGGACAAGGATCGGGAAGCCGACTTTTCATAGAAGATCAACTTCAATTCACAGGGTTGGGCGAGCGCCAATACCGCTTCAAAAGAAGTTGCCGGCGCAATGGCCATCGGGCGGCTGCGGCCGCATTGTTTGACCGCTTCAAGGGAGAGCTTTTCCCAGCGTTGGCAGCGTGCCTGCAGCCGCGAATCGGCCGGTGTGGCTACGGATCGTCCAGCCCGATAAGGCACCCAGCGGTTAACGCCGATCTCGGTGAGCGGACGCACCAAACGATCCATTTTTTTAGCTTTAAGGTGGCCTTGGGCCAAAACGATTTCAACGGGCGATTCCGTTTGGGCGGTCAACTTTGATAACAGCGTCAAGTGGACCGCGTCCGGCTTTATCGATGCGATCCGCGCCTGATATTCGGCCCCTTGGCCGTCAAAAACGATGATCGGATCACCTGCTTTCAAACGCAAAACCGATCGTAAATGATGCGCATCCGGTCCGGTTAACACAGGTTGTTTTTGGTTGATTTGATCGGGACCAATATAAAAACGTCGCATTACTTCTGTCTCACTTGGGTGATAAAAGCATCTAAGATATTCATTTTAATGAAAATTTCAGGAAGTAAAGCCCTTGACACACCCACCCCCCTGTGGTAGCGTTAAACGGTTGAAATCTTTAGGTTGCAACCTAAACTTATGCTCCCAAAGGACCGATACTGGCTATTGAAAAAGCAGCATCAGATAAAGCCCGGCGCCTGACAAAATGATATCGCCAAGGTCCGCGCCAAAAAAGATTGGCTTGGCACGTGAGACGCTTATAACAAACCCGGGGGATTTATGAAAGATCGCACCAAGGCCAACACATCCACTTCGGCCGGCGATGACGGCAATGTCGTTGAGCTGACACCGGATATGGCGCTACAGGACCAAGCCCAACAGAAAATCATTAACTTAACCCGCTCCCTCGGCCAACAAGAATCTGAAACTGCACCTGAAACGGTCTCCCGAAAACCAGTTGCCGAAGCGCCCACTCCCAAAAAGGCACCCTCCCCGCCTGAGCAGGATGCCTCTCAATCCATGCAGACGCATACCGGCATCGAACAAGAGGTCGATGCGGCCTTTGATGCCGTCCAAACTACTGAAACTGCTGAAGACGAAATTACCGATACCGCGGCATCCACCACCGCCGAAACCGATGATGATCAACTGCTCGACGACTTGAGCGCACTCACCGAAAGGGTGGACAATGCCGTTCAGGATGCTGCCGAGCCGGAACCGGCAGCCACCGCATCAACTGAACCCTCCGAAGCCGCTGAAAAAGACGCTTTGGCCGAGCCCCCCGCCGAAATAGATGAAGCGCAATTGGCGCTTGATGCCGCCGACGTTGATGCCGCCCTGTCGCTTGATCCGGAAGATGAGGATGTGCTTGAGCTCACGGATATCGTTGACCCCGCCGAGCTGGACACCGCGGATAGCATCCAAACCGATGAGGAGATTATCGAGTTGACGGAGATCGTCGACCCTGCAGAATTGGAAGCCGGCGCGCCCCGCCAGGCCGATGAGGAGGTCATCGACCTATCCGAGATTGTTGATCCGGCAACGTTGAAAGCTGATGATGCCGAGCCGGAAGAAGAGGTCCTTGAGTTGAGCGATATTGTCGAACCCGCTGAACTGGGAGCCCCGGAGGATGCCGATCAGGCGCCCCCCCCAACCCAGGAAGCGGAAGAGCTTATTGAGCTAACCGATATTATTGAAAATAAAGAACAGCAAGCAATAGCACAGCCCGAGGAAAACGAAGAGTTGATTCAACTATCCGACGTGTTGGGCCATGAAAAAGATGCAGACGATGACCAAGATCAACCGGTAGATGAACTGCCCCAATTAGATGACGATGAAACAGCCATCAATTTGGGGTTGGAGATGGAAGCAGAATCAACCGAGGAGAACGACCTTTTGACCGAAAAAGAACTCGAAGAGGCCATGGAGCGGCTGTTTCAAAATAAATACGCTGGAACCATTGAGCAACTCGTTTCATCGGCCGTTGAAAAAGCCGTGGGACAGCAATTTGAAGAGCTCAAGCGCGCCATTGCCGGCAACAAGGACACCCCGGAATAATCGGCCGACAGCAGCTTGGTGCGGTGCGCCCGATATGTTTGGATTGGGCGCCGATTAATCGTTTCCGTCGGGCTCCTCTCTGGTTTTCTGGGTATTGACGGGTACCGCCATCATGCCATTGTAGGTATCGCTAGCCATCCCAGACCAATTATCACTTGATTTTTCAACCAAATTATCCCTTAATCCCCATGAATTTTGACAGCAGCCAAACGACGCCTGAAATTGCAGCGCCAACAACCTCTTTTTAAAGTGCAGAGCGGATATATAAAAAGGAGTGGATAACGATGCCCAAAGATCTTTTGAACAAGGGATATGATCCTAAAACAGTGGAACAGCGCTGGTATTCCATCTGGGAAAAACAAGGCATGTTTTCAGCAGCCGTCAGCAGTGACCAGGAGCCCTTTTCCATTGTCATCCCCCCGCCCAACGTCACCGGTGTGCTGCATATGGGGCATGCCCTCAACAACACCATGCAGGATATTTTGTGTCGCTACAAGCGACTCAAAGGATGTAATGTGCTCTGGATGCCCGGTACCGACCATGCAGGCATCGCCACTCAAAATGTGGTCGAACGCCAATTGGCCGCCCAAGGCCGCGACCGGCACGCGTTGGGACGCGACCAATTTATTGAGGAGGTCTGGAAGTGGCGTCAAGAATACGGTAGCGCTATTATCAATCAACTCAAACACTTAGGCGCTTCATGCGACTGGGAACGGGAACGCTTCACCATGGATGAGGGCCTGTCCGAAGCGGTGCGAACCGTATTTGTCCAGCTTTACGAGGAGGGACTCATCTATCGTGGTCTGTACATCACCAATTGGTGTCCGCGCTGCCAAACCGCACTAAGCGATCTGGAAGTCGAGCATGAAGAGCTAGAGGGTCACCTTTATCATATCCGCTACCCGTTGGCAGACGGCAGTGGTAGCGTTACTGTGGCCACCACCCGTCCCGAGACCATGCTAGGCGATACGGCAGTGGCCGTACACCCGGATGATGAACGTTACCGCGAGCTATCCTCTGAGGCCGTCATTTTACCTTTAATGGAACGCAAAATACCGATCATTCGCGATGATTATGTGGATACGGCATTTGGCACCGGCGCACTTAAGGTCACCCCGGCCCATGATCCCAATGACTTTGAAATCAGCCAGCGACACCGTCTGGATGGCATTAGAGTGATTGGCGATGACGGCACCATGACCCAAGAAGCGGGTCGTTATGCAGGTCTGGATCGCTTTGAATGCCGCAAGGCCGTGGTGGCGGATCTGGAAAAGATAGGATTGTTGGTCACCATGGATCCCCACCAACACGCGGTGGGCCATTGCTACCGCTGCCACAGTGTTGTGGAGCCCAACCTGTCGCGTCAATGGTTTGTCAGAGCCAAGGTACTTGCCCAACCGGCCATAGAAGCCGTAAAAAGTGGAAAAACCCGCATCATCCCTGAAACCTGGGCAAAAACCTATTTTGAGTGGATGGAAAACATCAAGGACTGGTGTATCTCACGCCAAATTTGGTGGGGACACCAAATTCCAGCCTGGACCTGTCAAGCGTGCGACGCGCTAATGGTCGCCATGCAGGCCCCTGCCAAATGCACCGATTGCGGCCATGAGGTCCTGGTCCAAGAGAGCGATGTGCTGGACACCTGGTTCAGCTCGGCC
>JBNLFN010000108.1:0-21769 GCA_050305555.1 Desulfobacteraceae bacterium
ATTCGCAGAAGTGGAATCCGTTTTCGGAAAACAAACGTTTTTGGGTCGGAACGTAAAAATGTTTCTTTGTCAGAGATACACCGGCGAAAAATTGAAAGATATCGGCACATATTTCGGGATTGGAGAATCAGGGGTGTCCCAGGCATGCAGGCGCGTTAAGGAAAAAATAAGAAACGATAAAAAGCTTGGAAGAAAAATCGCAGGGGTTGAGAAAAAATTAATGTCAAGAATGAAGACCTGACCCCGTTTTGTATGTTGTATTCTGACCCCGTTTTGTATTCAAAGGGGATGAGAGATGAAAAAGCTAAGCGTGCTTTTTGTCTGTACACACAATGGAGCTCGGAGCAAAATAGCGGAAGAGTTCGCTAAACTGGCTCCAAATGATCGCATAGAGGCCCATAGTGCAAGTTTTGAGTCGGAAAGAATCGGCTCTATCCCCATATCTGTAATGACAGAGATCGGCATAGCATTCCAGAGTTCACCCCCAAAATCAATTTTTGAGAGGGCCAAGGATCACGAGTCCTACGACTATGTCATCGCACTTTGCGACCCTGGTAGTCTCGAGCAGGTTCCAATATTTTTATCCGTTGTAGATAAACTTTACCATAAGACCTCCAAACGTTTAAACTGGTCTATCCCGAACTTTAGATCATTAAGCGGTTCGGATGAAGACAAAAAAGAAAAAGCAAGACAGATTCGCAATGAAATAAAAGCAAAGGTCTTAGATTTTCTATCTCAGCTTGGTATCGACGCTGATTTTTCGTAACATTTCGCTCAACCTGACAGCAGAAGCCTTCGGCTACACTGTCAGGTGAGCTTTTCGTTGGTGCCATAAGGAGGAATCATGATGGAAAGTTCCATGCATGGAAAGCTGGAGTTGGCTGGAACAAAAAGCGGGGTCAGGTCTTCATTCTTGATAGAATTGGTGAAAAGGTGAAAACGGCTTTGCCGAACCTCAAAATGCACAGGACGCCAACTGCTGCCGCCTGTGATTTTCATGTTGGCCTTCAATAATTGATAAATCATTATCGATGATGATATTGTAATACGTAAACATCATCGATAGAGGTGGCATCATGCACACAGTTACAGTTTCCCCAAAATATCAGGTTGTTATACCTAAGCATGTTAGAGAGGCGATGCAGCTTCGTCCTGGACAAAAATTAAAGGTCATTGAGTACGAAGGGCGAATCGAATTGATTCCCGACCGAGATATTTCTGAACTCAAAGGATTTCTAAAAGGAATAAATACAGAGTTTATCCGCGAGGATGACAGGTTATGAATATTGTTGATTCTTCTGGATGGCTTGAATATTTTTCTGGCGGGCCGACGCCGATCACTTCTTACCACTGCTTAAAGAGCCATCCTCTCTAGTCGTTCCTGCCATAACAATATATGAGGTCTTCAAAGTTGTAGTAAGAGAAACTGGCGAAAACGGAACACTTCAATCGATTGCAGCTATGCACAAAGGAAAGGTTGTCGACCTAACAGCGGGTATTGCAATGAATGCTTCAAAGCTGAACTTGCAACACAATCTGCCAATGGCTGATAGCATTATTTTAGCAACAGCCAAAGATTATGAATGTATCATATGGACTCAGGATTCAGATTTCGAAAATTTGAAGCGAGTTAAATTCTTTTCAAAGAAAAACATTAGCCATAGGGATAGGGACGCCCATCGCTGAGCGGCCCTCACAGGTGAGAGCCTGCCGCTCGAATCTACATCCAAAATATTTGGATATTTGACATTATTTACCTGTGAGGTATACCTAATCTACCATGAATTTTGAACTTGATTTCATTAAATCATGATCGAATAAAAAAAAGCATGGTATTAGACTCAGGCGCTGTGGAGTGATCCTGATTTAGAGGAAATTCCTGCAAAAACGACAGATGAGCTTGGATTTTTTGTCTGCATAAAAAATGACTTCATAACCGCCGCGTTCATGGGGCCGCCGAGGACCATGCCGCCCGAAACGCGAACACTGTGCGACGGGGCGACCGGTTTAATTCAACGCCTGCTTTTGGCCAAAACGGGACAATGTTCGATGGCCGCACAACATCAATTTTTTGCACCCGGCTGGTATTGCGCTGCGCTCACACCAGATGGAAAAAATG
Organism: Desulfobacteraceae bacterium; assembly: GCA_050305555.1. GTDB lineage: Bacteria > Desulfobacterota > Desulfobacteria > Desulfobacterales > Desulfosarcinaceae > JARRKU01. Next base: position 2,120 of record JBNLFN010000108.1, read on the forward strand.
GCGTTATTTATCACGCAAACTAAATAGAGACGCATGAATATCCGAGAAGCCGAAAGAGTAGACTTTAACCAAATTTGGCCAATTTTCCGCGAGATTGCCGCAGCCGGTGAAACCTATGCGTATCCGCAGGATATCACCAATGAGCAGGCCCTAAAGCTTTGGATGGATACGCCAAGAAAGACCTATGTGTTCGAGGAAGATGGAAAGATCCTCGGTACGTATTACATCAAGACCAACCAAGCGGGCTCCGGCGACCATGTCTGCAATTGCGGCTACATGGTTTCATCTGCCACTAGGGGACGTGGCCTCGCCACCGCTATGTGCGAACACTCTCAAAATATCGCACGAGAGTTTGGGTACAAAGCCATGCAGTTTAATTTCGTTGCATCCTGCAATGAAGGCGCAGTGAGGCTTTGGAACAAGCTGGGCTTTGCTACGGTGGGGCGATTACCCAAGGCCTTTCATCATCCCGCAAAGGGCTATGTTGATGCGTTGGTCATGTATAAGTGGCTGGAGACATAATCGGCTATCCGGGGGGGGTATCCCCAGTCCTCACATTGCCCGGCGAGCGGGTCCACACGGGGCGGTTTCCAGCGTTACCAGGGCGATATATAGACCGCATAAATGCTGCGAATGATAATGCGGATGTGAACTATCCAGGATCGTATCTGCACAAACTGTCCGGAAATCTTAAATATCAATTTTTCGCTGGGAAACTTAAAAATGTATTCAATCCAATCATTCATGAAAAACGCATTGAACTTAATGCCAAATAATGAAGTTTTCGGTCTTAGTGCAAGTCCAAGAATAAATGGCAACTCTGATGTACTGCTGAAAAGTATAATGTCCGGCGTTACCCAGGAAAACGTAGCTTCTGAGTATTTAAATTTAACGAAAGTGAAATTTCAGGGGTGTATTGGATGCGAGAAATGCAGAAAGGACAAAATATGTACCGGTTTAATCGATGGGATGTCGGTTATCTATAAAAAAATAATTTCTTCCAAGGGTCTTGTTCTTGTATCCCCAACCCATAACTACAATGTCACATCCTGGATGAAAGCGTTTATTGATCGGCTTTATTGTTTTTATAACTTTGAAAATGATCGTCCGAGGAGTTGGTCAAGCCAATTTGCCAATCAAGGCCGAAAAGCCGTAATTGCTGCCGTATGTGAACAAGAATCCATTGATGATATGGGCTTCACTTTGGAGGCTATGAAAAGGCCACTGCTATCACTCGGTTGTGAAATCATAGGTGAGCTACCTGTCTTCAAGATTTTCGATAAAGCAAAGGTCAAAGATGACCAGAATGCAATGGGCAGGGCATATCAATTAGGTAAAGAGTTGGCCCTCGCAATAAAACAGTATCAATAGCTTTGAGGGGATCGCCAGGCCCATGCGCCTTTTAAATTGTACCTGTTGCGGCTATACCGGCGCATCTGTTTTGCACCGCATTCGACGTTAGATTTGCATTGAAGGCGCAATGGACTGACAAGTCGGTATACGTACCGGAACGAACCGTTTTTCAATTTATAGCCATCTTCTGGCTTTCATACATGCTAAGCATAAAATAATTCGGAGGTAACGTGGCCATTTCATATAAGGATATTATCGAAGCCAAAGCGTTGCTGAACCTGCCTGAACGTGCATCGAAGGAAGAGATAAAGGCAAATTACAGAGAGCTCATCAGCCAGTGGCACCCGGACAAATGCAAAGAAAACAGCGAAAAATGCAATGAGATGACAAGGAAAATCATTTCAGCATATAACATCATCAATATCTACTGTGATCAGTACCAATACTCTTTCGCAAAGGAAGAAGTCAAAAGATTTTTATCAGATGAAGAGTGGTGGTTCGAAAGGTTTGGCAATGACCCTGTGTGGGGTGATATTAGCTGAAAAATTGGGCAAAACCATGAAACCAAGAAATCTCTCAATATTTGCCGGCGGCTGCTACCTCATCATTTTCTTTGCAGCGATATTCGCTAATTTTTTTGTTCTGGAATCCATTATCAAAGATCCCCTTTCTACCATCCAGAAGCATCATGTCTTGGTGAGATTGGGTATCATGGCATTTCTTCTGACTGTTGTTTTTGACGTCTTTGTTGCATGGGCGCTTTACGAACTATATAAAAAACATTTTCTGTCGAATCTCAGCACCTGCTTCAGGCTGATGCATGCCTTTATTATGGGAGTTGCCGTTTTCGCACTTCCTGTGGCATTGACATCATCGACTAGCCAAGAAATTCTTCAACAGGTTGACATTTTCAATACCATATGGCTTATCGGTCTTTTCTTTTTTGGAATTCACCTTATCCTGTTGGGAAAAATTATCGGAAAACCTCAAACAATTGGACATTTTCTTATGATTGCAGGCGTCATGTATATGATGGATACGAGCGCGCATTTCATGCTTCCAAATTATGATGCATTTGGTTCAGTATTTTTAGTATTAGTCGCAATTCCGAGTGTGGTGGGTGAGATGTCCTTGGCGATTTGGCTTCTCGCGAAAGGTGGAAAAGAATAAAAGCAAATAGATACTACAAACTATCTCAAATCTCTATCACTTGTTCCAGCATTGCGCATCGGCCATCAGGGCTTTACGATTTCAAAAACAGGGGTGGCGACCTGTCCGGGCATCTTTTCCCAGGACTTGTCGCAAAATCGGGCAGAGATGGTATAACGGCCGGGGGGCAATTTACCCGGCAGGCGCCATTGAATATCCCCTAGTTGGACGATGTCGGTCAAATGGGGGCAGCGACCCGGGATGGGCACAGCAAACCTGGGTTTGAACCGCAGGGCCTCGGTCGAGCGTTTGGTGCTTTGGATGCGTTTTAAGACGAATTCCGGGACCACACCGATGGGAAAAGCGGTCATGCGTATGAACCGCAAGGTGACCCAAGCGCCGGGGGGATAACGATCATAATCGGCAACCAGGCCGATGAGTCGGTTGTCGTCGGCCAGGCCCGTGCCCACGCCCGATGTAGTTTCATCCCACGAGCGCGCCGGTCCGACATCCACGTGCACGGTCTCGCCGTGGTAGTAGCCGGTTCCTCCAAAGCCCAGTTTTTGGACATACCGCCAGATGCGCCTGGATGATACACCGGCCATTTTAAGGTCTGCGGCCATGCCATATTGGTGCAGACTGGCTTTGGCCGCCAGGCTGCCGCTTTGTCGCAGCTTGGTGTTGTAAACCGGGCTGCGATAGCCGGAAGTGATCGTGATGGGCCCGGTGGCGTTCAGACGGTCGGCCAAAAAGTCCAGAAAGGCTACCAAACGCAGGGAAATAGCGGTATCCGGGGATTGGCAGGCAGCGCCGAATACCCAGCATATGCGTTGATAAGCGGTCTCATCGTAGTGACCCGCTGTGCTGCGGTAACGGCCGCTAAAACTTTGTTCGCTCTTTTCTCCCTTCAGATGGATGCAGCCGTCGCCCTCATAAAAAAATCGGTGGGTGTCGGCCCCGGCCCTGCCGGTCTCAATGCCGACGACCACAAAAAGAGTCGCCGCCCAAATCAGACTCAGGCGCTTTAAGTTCAATACCAGCTCCCCATCCGTTTGGCCTGCTGGCGGGATTGGATCCAACGGCAGATCAATGTTTATTGTTTTGGCTGGTTTCCAATTCAGCGATGCGCGCTTTTTGATGCTTGATGTGACGATATTTTTTAAGGGCATTTTCAATACTGAATCGCAGTTCGGCATTGTCGTAAGGTTTGACGATAAACCCATAAGGATTTGTTTTTATGGCACGATCCATCACCTCCTGGTCGTTGAGGCAGCTCAGGTAAATAATCGGGGTATCCAATTCTTGGTTGATCTGCTCAGCGGCTTCGATGCCGTTCATCTCCCCTTCCAACATGATATCCATAAGAATGAGGTCAGGTTGGTGCGCCGCGGCATATTCAATGGCTTTGACCCCGGAATTGGCCACGTTACACACCTCGTAGCCATAGGATTCCAGACGCGCTTCCAATACCGTTGCGACATTGGGTACGTCTTCCACTACCAGGATTTTAATTTTCGCAGGTATCGGCGGTGAAGCTTTGGTTGTGGTCATTTGGGTTCCGTTGGGTTTCAATATTGTGCACAGCAAGCGCAAAGTTGCCCACCTTGTCATCGAACACGATGGGGTCCACGGCGATAGCCTTAGCCCGCTTTACGAAATACCTCCAGCGCCAGTTTACCTATCTATCTAAATAGTTACAGCCTAAATGACTTCCGCCTCCTAAGACGATGGCTGGCAAGATAGCCGATGGTGTGATGCCAACTCTAAAGTTATAGAGCAATTCCCTTGCCAAGTCCATTAAAACACCTGGGTCAATGTGGCGATCATCCCTGGCGCAAACGCATCACCTGAGCTGGGCAATGGTGAATTTAGGTTCGATTAAACCACGGTATCAGAGCGTCAAATTGGCGTTTTGCGTATCCTGTTGACAAATTCATAGCCGAATTATGTCTCTAAGTCCGCCGTAATTTGTCACCTCAGACGGTGTGCAACATGGCAACTTTTTTATAGGTTGTTGATAATACTTACATTGTTTAAACTGTTGCAAACTGGCAGAGTATTTGCTTTTATATGGATAGCAATGGCATCATGTAACCAATGCTACAACGCACATTCGATAGCGTTGTCCAACCGTTTTGGAGGTTATAAATTGAAAAAGTTGATGGGAATTATTGTTCTGATACTCCTGCTGGGTGTCCTGGGTTGGCAATTTAGATCGTATCTGCCCCTGCCGGAATTATCACTTGCCCCCAAAACGGCACCGGTTCCCGCCAGGGGGAAAATCCCCCAAATGCCCCCGCCTAAGGCAAAGCAAGTACCAAATGCTTCGACACAATCGATTGCCTCCGCCCAAAACATGGAAACAACGGCAATTTCGGCGAGCCCAACTGTTGCACCGGCTGCTCAAACACCCCCTGAAGCCACGGCGACCGAACCAAACACCATTCAAGAGGACCAGCCGGCGGCGCAAGCCGCGCCCGTGACTGCAGAAGACGATAAAACGGCTGATGGAGAAACCCAATCCATGCCGGAACCTGGGCCATCCATGGCAACGGCACAGACACAACCTGCTGCCCCGGCGACGGATGCGCCATCCCCGCCCACTTTGCCGGCAACTAAGAGCGATGCAGCCGCACCGGCTGCTACACCCCCGGCGCCGGGACCTCAGAAAAACTTCGCTGCAGCACCGCCTGAACCTGTACCTTCACCTGAACCTGACAAGCCGGCACCGTACACCATCCAGGTGGGGGCTTATCTCACCAAACAATATGCTGATGAAAAACTGGCCGCACTGACCCGGAAGGGCTACAAGGCCTTTATTTTCCAGGTGACCGACAGGAGACAACGCACTTGGCACGCGGTGCGTTTCGGTCGCTTTGAGACCCGTGAGGATGCGGCCCGCACCCTCTCCAAGTTCAGGTCCAACGAAAAGATGGACGCCATCATCAGTCGCTCGAACTCGCTCTAAATGGGATTAAAAATCGTTCTTTGGGCACAGTCTGCGTGTTGGGTATCAGAAAAGGATTGAAAGCCATATCGGGTGGATAACCCTTGTAAACATACTTTTCCAACCCGATTTTTCTATCCCCAAACCCGCCCAAAGATCCATTGCTTTGAACCTTTTCGGCTGCATGCGCCACCTATGGATAAAAACAATCCCATTTAATGATAGGACAAGCCCATGCAGACCATCATTCCCATCAGTGTCGAAGAGGCCAGCACTGAAGTGTTGGCTAAAATTACCGAAGTTATCTCCGGCAAATACAATTGCACCATGCAGATCGACTTATACCAAGGCCGGCGTACTGACTTTATGGTGGAGACCGCTGACTCGGCCAATATTTCAGAGGAGATACAGGAGATCTTCCAGTTGCTCGGCAAAAGCGGCCAACCCCATTTCATCATCTCGTTGCAGTCCAAGGGTACTCCCTCAAAGGCACCCCACTGATTCGTTCGCAAAGCGCGGTACCCTGCATCCATTTATTTTCTATTTCTCAATTGCTTGCCGCCTCCGGATGCTTATGGTTAGGTATCAATCACAAGCAGATTGCCTGATCGGTTTGCCTGCATGTCAGCATAGGAGGTGCATTATGACCAAATCATCAAGCCAATTCAGCAAAAGCTGTTACGAAGATTGCGAGTCCTCTTTCCGGGACTGCATGAAAAGCAAGGAGCACGAATCGGTGTGCAAAATGAAACATGCACAATGTTCTTGCAGCTGTGTACTGAATTAAAATCATTGTCCCTTTGGTAAGATACGCTCATTACTGGGGTTTCGGTCCTTTCCGGAACCCCATTTTCATTGGTCCGGATCTAACGCCGCCGACCGGGTCATCTTCAACGAAAGACGTTGGTCGTAATCTTGCATCGAATGTGCTAAAAGCATGACTGCACATTGGGATGGGCGGCATACCACCGAATATACACGCCCCGAAGGAGACAACCCGGCAGCAAGCCGCACTTGGCATAAAGGCACAAATATTAATGCGTTTTAAGTATGCAGGCGGCTGGCTGGCTGTTTTTACTTCAGCCTTTTTCTTTTACATGGCCACAGTGACCATTCGATGGGCCAAACCCCATGTGTCCATTGATCCTGCTTTTTTTGCGTTTGCCCGCTTTAGCCTCGGCTTTATTGTTGTAACCGTCTCCATGGGCCTTCAAAGGCGCTCCCTGAAAGCCAACCGCTATCGCTATCTTCTCGGTCGCACCATCGGCAATACCCTGGCGGTCTATTGCTTCTACCAGGCTGTCGAAACCACCACGTTGGCCAACGCCAACATTTTAAATCTGACATATCCCATTTTTGTCACCCTTTTCGCATGGCTTTTTTTACGCGAACAGCGCGATGGGGTCGCCACAGCCATGGTGCTGCCCGCCTTTGTGGGCATTTGGCTGATCGTCTCGCCACCGGCTGTGGGATGGGACTGGAACAATGGTTGGGGGCTGGCTTCAGGGTTGACCGCCTCTTTTGCCATCGTTTTTCTTAATTTGAGTCGCAAACACGACAGCGCCGAGACCACTTTGTTCTATATGTTCGGATTGGGTACGGTGATGATCGGGGCCATGTTTTATGATCGCATTTTTTGGCCCAATCCAAAGGAGCTCTACTATTTGCTGATATGCTCCTTTTTCGGTGTGGGGGGCCAATATCTTTTAACTTATGGATTTCGATATGTTACCGCAGTTGAGGGAAGCATCATCACTTCCACCCGCATTTTGCTGGCGGCACTATTAGGACCTGTACTGGTGGCTGATCCAATGTTGGGCGCTTCCGGTTGGATTGGCGCCCTATTGCTTTTCATCGTCAATGTGGTTTTGGCCCTGCGCAAGGCAACGCGCCACGCAGTCCCTTAAGATCTATGCGCTGAACCCAGCGGACTTGCCCCATAAGAGAGATGGCGCCGTTGTGTGCAAAAAATCTAAAAACGCCACTCGGCTTCAGATTTGCCCGATAGGGCTCGGCCAGCATGCTTATATTGTTGAGAGAAGACGACCAACTCCGGGAAAAAAGCGAAAAAATCGCGCTCCAGGTTAGCATAGTTGGCCATAACTTCAGCAATCGCGCCTTTAAACTGCTGACCACGGCTTAACCGACCGGCAATGCGGTCCAGGGTCGTACCCACCCGGTTGATATGCGCATAGCCCCCGAGCCAATCTTCTGCTACCATCAGCCCCAGGATGCGCTTGAGACGTCCGGGCAAGTGGTTGCGGTGGGTCTCAAGGACGTCGTAGACCTTCTTTGCAAAAGCGCTCAATTCAATGGCAGCAAAGCGGTGCCAATGTTTGGCGAGAAAGTGATCGTAGCACACATCGACAATAATTCCGGCAAAACGACGCCGGTCGGTGCTGAATCGCTGTCGACTTGCCCGGGTAAGGGCATGCGTATCGGAAAACGAGTCCACTTTGCGGTGAAAAATAATCGCCTCGGTCGTAACGGCGTTGTATCTTCCAGTGGGATCACCTTTAACAAAATCGCCCAACAAATTGCCCAGTAAGGCATCGTCATTGTCATCAGCCAGATAAAGATGGGCAAGATAGTTCAATTAAATGCCTTGCAGTCGGGTGTGGATTATTAATGCGCGTATTGCATTCAGGGCAATTCCTTATTATTGGTATTACCCCCCAGGGGCAACCCTTTAAGTAGGATACACCACCTGTTTTTTGATCAATATCCTGATGGCTGCAAACGAATTGGTTCGCCCTAAACCGTAATTTCCCAACACCGGTGAATCTTTTTGCGCTTGTGAAGGTAGTCTTCAGGAATCGTGATCGCGGTAATTTCTTTGACCTTGCTGACCTTTAATTGGTCCAGGCGCGGTGTAAAGTCCTGGTGATTAGTGGAAAAAACAACAACACCCCCCTGCCGTATCAAACCAACCACCTCCGAGAGAAGGTGCGGATGCTCCTGGACGACATCAAAACGATCCTCCTTGGTACGAATGGTGTAAAAAGAGGGCGGGTCCACCACCGCCAAATCGAACTGCTGCCGGTTGCGTTTGGCTTTGGCCAGAAAGTCAAATGTGTGGGCCTGCACCAGATGGTGCGCTTTACCGGCCAATCCATTGAGGGTCATGTTTTTCTCGGCCCAGCTGATGGCTGTCTTGGATCGATCCACCGAGACACTGGAGCGTGCCCCCCCTTTGGCTGCATAGCAAGTAAAGGTGCCGGTGTAGCAAAACAGATTGAGAAAATCTTTGCCTGCCGCTTGCTGCCTGATCATCTGGCGGGTATTGCGGTGATCAGAAAATAGGCCGGTATCCACAAAATCCGACGGATTAACGTAAAACTGTAAATCCCTTTCCGAAACCGTAAACATCTGGTTGGAATGGTCAATGCGCTCATAGCGTTTGCCATGGCGCACACCGCAATAGCGTGTTTTCAGATAAACTTTATCCGGCGTCACCGCCAACGCCTGGGCCACGGCTGCGCCCATCATGGGGAGCCAGTCAGGGGTGGATTGCCTGCGGGCGTATTCACCGATGACCAGGTGGCCGGCGTACCAATCCACAACTGCCCGAATTTCGGGTATATCCCAATCATAGAGTCTGAACACATCAATTTGTTGTCGGGAAAAGCGCTTGCGAAGATGCTTGAAGCGCTTTTTAACCCGATTGGCAAGTATTTCGCCCTGGCGTTCGAATTTATCAGGCATGCGGGTCTTGCCTATCGCTTTTTCTTCTTATCCAACACTTCGATGATAGCATTGAGGCGATCGGCCAGATCATGGGTTACCAGCGCCATGCGATTCAAATGGTTCATGGTGTCGTTGGGATCCATGTCATTGTCCAATTTTTCCATCCACGATTCAGATAATAGTTTGGCAATCTGAGCATTGCTGCCCTTCTTCTTCATAAACAAGCCTCCTTATGGGCATATCACTACAAGCCATCTCAAAATAAAGATTTTTGGTCAAAATCAAGGCGGACCCGACTTTCAACCCGCAGGCATACTGCAGTATGTCGAGGACTTGAAAGAAGGGGCCAACGCCGTGTTTGGGTCAAAAGATTATTTTGAGATAGCTTGTCGTCGTAATTCACTAATATGCATCCCAATGGTCCAATAACAGATACCTATTCGGTATATCGCCCCAATTTTTTTAAAAACATTTTCCGGCGCATCAGCTTTAAGCGGTGATCTTCTTCCACTAAGAAATAGTGGGGTTGGTTGTCCTCGTCAAAACATTTGTAGAGCGCTGTATAGCGTGCTCGATTTGTTGCATCGCGCAACCGATGCACATCATTATCATACCGGTTGCACACCTCTGCCCAATTCTCAACGGGTGGGTCATCGACCACGACAATTTTATCTTCTTCCTTGTCGTAGTTGACTTGAATAGCTTTCATGGGATTCGTTCTCGCTTTTTCAGCTTATGCCGCGCGCCAACTTAAAGCGCAACTTTTGATCAAAGCAAAAATATGTGAAACAGCAGTTTCAGAAAGCGAAAGGTCTCCTGCAATTCTATACTGGTCATGTCAACTTGCGTATCAGATTTTCATATCATCTGTAAACCATTTGAATGAGCAGCGTAAAGATTAAGAGCTGCATAAAAGCCGAATTGTCGATTGACACCCACCTGCAGATTTGCAATATAATTACCGATAGCGACTTATACGAACAATTGGCCAAACCCGCAAAGAAAAGGTCTTTAATCGACCCACAGGCGTTGTGCCAACTGACTCCGGTGCTTTCCGGGCTTACCATCCTGTTAGAAACTGCAGTTGCGCCGTTAGTTACAGTGGGCAACTTGATGGTCAATACACCAACACCCTAAACAAGGAGGATCTGATGGACACCATTCTCAGAATCGATATGGGCGCAACGGGCGGCCCGAAAGCTGTCCCTGGATCGGAGGAGGCCTATGCCGGCCTGGGTGGACGCGCACTGACTTCTGCCATTGTGGCTAAGGAGGTTCCCCCCGATTGCCATCCGCTTGGCGCTGACAACAAGTTGGTCATCGCGCCTGGGCTTTTGAGCGGTTCCGCAGCCGCCATGTCAGGGCGGTTGTCAGTGGGCTGCAAAAGCCCGCTGACCGGTGGCATCAAGGAATCCAATTCCGGGGGCCAGCCCTCCCAAGTGATCGCCCGCTTGGGTTACCAGGCTATTGTATTGGAGAATCTCCCCGATGATAGTGCTCTGTACAAAGTCGTTATCAATAAAGACGGCGTTCAGATCGAACAGGACGATAGTTTGAAAATGCTGGGCAATTACGACGTGGTGGATAAGATGAAAGCCCAATACGGTGACAAAATCGCCTGCATCTCCATCGGTCCGGCCGGCGAAATGAAAATGTCAGCCGCCTCGGTGGCTTGTACCGATATGGAATTACGGCCCACGCGCCATTGCGGTCGCGGCGGTCCAGGCGCTGTCATGGGGTCCAAAGGGGTTAAGGTCATCGTTTTGGATGACGCCGGGATGAAGGCACGCCAACCCAAGGATCCGGAAAAATTTAAAGCCGCCAACAAGGCATGGGTGGCCGGCTTGCGAAAACACCCGGTCACCGGCGAAGGCCTACCTGCCTATGGAACCAATGTTTTGACCAATGTCATCAACGAGGCCGGCGGCTACCCCACCCGTAATTTTTCGACAGGCCAATTTGAAGGGGCGGAAAAAATCAGCGGCGAAACCCAAGCCGAGACGGAAACATCCCGCGGCGGATCGGCCACCCATGGCTGCCATCGCGGCTGTGTCATTCGATGCTCGGGAATTTATCACGACAAGGCGGGCAACTACCTTACCAAACAACCTGAATATGAAACCGTTTGGGCTCACGGTGGCAATTGCGGTATCGATGATCTCGATGCCATCGCCCAGATGGATCGATTGGATGATGATTTCGGCCTGGATACCATTGAAATGGGCGCCACCATCGGTGTGGCCATGGCGGCGGGCCTGGCAGAATTTGGTGATGCTGAAGCGGCCATTAAACTGATCAAGGAGGTCGGCCAAGGTACGAACCTGGGCCGCATTCTGGGAAACGGTGCTGCTGTAACGGGCCGGGTCTTTGGTGTCGAGCGCGTTCCTGTGGTCAAAGGTCAAGCCATGCCGGCTTATGATCCGCGGGCCATACAAGGCATCGGCGTTACCTATGCCACCAGCACGATGGGGGCGGATCACACTGCCGGCTATGCGATTGCCACCAACATTTTAAAGGTTGGCGGCGATGTCGATCCCCTGAAGCCCGAAGGCCAAGTGGAATTGTCACGCAACCTGCAAATCGCCACTGCGGCTGTGGATGCTACAGGCATGTGCCTGTTCATCGCCTTTGCCGTTTTGGACCAACCGGATACGTTTCAGGCACTGATTGACATGCTCAACGCATTTTACGGGCTTGAACTCACGGACAAGGATGTCGTGGCCCTGGGCCAATCCATTTTGAAAAATGAGCGTGAATTTAATACAAAGGCCGGTTTTACATCAGCCCATGACCGCTTGCCGGCTTATTTCATCAACGAAAAGCTGGCCCCCCATAACATCACTTTTGGGGTATCGGATAAGGAACTGGATGAGGTCTTTAACTTTTAGATTGATCGTTGATGTTAAATGATGTCCGGTTGCAACCAAATACAGAAAGGGGAAAACGGCAACGGCGTTTTCCCCTTTCTTCTCTGAACCGCATCAGGAAAAGTAATCATGGCCCTTGAGTTAAGCTTGACGTGTCATCCCCGGTGGCTCTGGATATTTAACCTACTGCTGCAAAAAGGCGTTAAGGTACGGTGTTTGACCCATCGCTGCCTCATGGATCTGCTAGAAGAAGATTTTCAAATGCCGCACGACTATATCATCCGTCGCATCCAGACCATCACTTTGGATGGCCGGCCGGTGGATGATCCGTCCACTGCTGTGATTCAACCCGATGCCACCTTATCCATTTCCGGCGCCATGCCCGGGCTGGCCGGTGCGACCCTGAGGATGGGCGGCCATTTGGCCGCGATGCGATCCGGCATCTCCTATTGCAGTGCGGGGACGGAACCCGTCCAGATTCAAGCCGGCCTGATCACCATCAAGCTGTTTAACCTGATTCTGAAAGATCAAGGGCCGGCCTTTCTATCCCGTGGTATCGGTATCAGCGGCCCTGAGCTGGTTCCCTTGCTGGATGAGGGTATGGCTGAGCCATCAGATGAATTCGGACCGCTGGTGGATGCCGGCGGAATTTTGGACTGGCCGGCTGTGCGTGAAAGCTATCGGGAATTGCCGCTGGTGTTTATCACCATCAACGCGAGGAAAGATAAGGGGCAAAGCTAGTGTAGTGTCCCAGAACTATCCCCCGGCCACGGGAGGAAACACCCCCATCCGATCACCGGTTCGCAAAGTTTGCCCCAATTGGGCCCGTAAATGATTAACGAATATCAACTTGGCAGCCTCTCTGGGAACACGCAAGGTATCGAGCACCCATCCAACCGTGGCATCGCCCGGTACGTTCATTTGCACCGTAGCGGTACCATCGCCGTCGGGAAGATAGCGTCTGAGGGAAGCGAATAGTTGGATTTCAATCTGCATAGGGTACTTTTAAGGAGCCAAAAGCCGCCTGTCAAGCACGGGGTGCCGGACGCGACATGACATTTTGAAGGTTGGACCAGGAAACGGACGATCCAGCGCTGTTGGGGCATCGGTACCCTTGTCGTGCGACAAATCAAAGATAATTCTGTGGTCATTCGATATTATATTAAAAGTATGTTATAGTGTATTTGATTTGACCATCCTCGCAGTTGCCACTCTTTTAGGTTTAACCATTGACTTGAGCACGCCAAAAAGGGTCTATCTGTCGGAAAGTGCCGTGGAGGGTCCACGTACACAGGCCCGTTTCATCTGGATGGACGACACCCATCGAATGGGACGCATGGTAAGCGCTGTTGTTTAACCATAAACGGTCAATCAATTAATGCATTCAGCTAACGCATACAGGAGCTGTGAAATAGCTATGGAAAAATTGGAATTTGTTGTCGATGAACAATATGAAAACGAGAAAGGTTTGTTTACCGTTATCTCCATTCACCGGGAAGACATGGTGATTCGCTGGGAAAGCGGCGAAGAGATGCGCACCCCCATTGAATTGCAGCGCAATATCCAAAAGCGCAGGCTCTGGGAAAAACTCCAAGCAGAGGCAGAAGCGGCAGCTGCTAAAAACAAAAACAAATCCGGTAAGGGGCAGGGATTTAGCGGATTCAAAACCACTGATTTTAAGGTTAGTGCGGCAAAAACGAATTGGCGCGGTCGCAATCGACTGGGCGGAGAGATCAACCGCTTGCTTCCGGACGACAACTATAATTTTAACTCGTGGGCCTATTCCACCAAATCAGAACTACACTGGCAAGACACGGCCCGGCGCAAGCGAGATCCCGATGGCATTGGCGCCAGATTCTTTATCAGACTCACTCCCCAGTCGCTGGTGTGTGGATTCTGCGTAACACGTCCGGCCGAGCATGGTAATTCGGCACGGGAATGGGCGTCATTTTACGAATGGTTGACCCATGACGAAAACGAGCAAAATTTGCGCGAACTGGCTGAAAAATATGAGTTGGCTGTATTTGACCACAACCGACCGGCCAAAGACGGTATGCGTCCTGCCCAAAAGGGCTGGTCCAACGGAAAAAGCAAGAAAGAAGAAAGCGTTGAAACCATAAGCGATTTTATCGATAATGCGCCCGAAACGGCTGCTTATCAGCTGGAAGTTGCCAAAAGCATGGATAAAATTCAAGCCATTGCGCAAGGCAAAGCCATTGCTGAAGATATAGCGGAATTATTCACTGCTTTAATGCCATTGTATCGAGCGGCCGGACTTTAAGAGCCGCTGACACAAGAGATAGCACAACATTGGAGCGCCGTTATGCCGGCCCAAACTCAAAATTTGCAAAATGCGGCGACACGCAACCGCCATGATCAATTCAAAAAACTGCGGACTTGTCATCCGTGTGGGGCGCATTGTTTATTTTGTCCTTGCCAAGTCAAAGGAACTGATATAAAGAAAAAAGTCTGAAATAGGAATCCAGCCAACCCTTTGTACAGCTGTATTCAGCCTAATGGTACCACCCCCCATTTTCATCGACATGAAAAGATCGCCAAAATTTTAATCCGGCGAAAATAACAACAGGGTCGAACCTTAGGCACCATGGCTGGCAATACCCGCATACAGGGGCAAGGCATGGAATAAATTTAAACCTGCAACGAAAGTTTAAAGAAGATTTAATGAAAGAAGACAAAAAAAGAGAGCTCGAAGCCAAACTGATTAAATTGATTTTTGAAAGCGAAAGACCAAAAAAATCAAAGGCCAGCACATCATCCGATGCTACGCGGGCCCGAGTCATTCGGCGCCGCAAAGGCAACCCCGATTTGCACATCGCCTAAGATAGACACAACCAACGACTTTTTTACCCCTTTACAAAACCATAGCGGTTGTGGATTGTTTCTTTCACCCACCCATTCGAAAGGGTTCAGGGCGTCCTTTTTCGATTGATCTGTCTATTCAAGACATGCGCTGTCCGGAACAATTCCACCTTTTTGACAACCAGGCAGAATCGGATCAGCGGGCAAACCGCATCGGCTATGGTATCTATCCGGCATATCGTGTATAATCGGTGACAAGTTAACCCTATCGTTACATAATAAAGGTATGCAATGTATCCACACGGGCAACACCGATCATTTGGTTTTGGCGCCACCTTGACACCTGTGGGCAAAATCATGCTGATCGTATATGCGTCGATTTATATCCTGGAACTGATATGTGAACACTGGTTGGCCGTACCCCTTTATGGCTGGCTGGCCCTCAATCCGCTGCACAGCGGCACATTTCAATTTTGGCAAGTCCTTACCCATCCGCTGATTCACAATCCCGGCGCCCCCATCAGCTTCTTAATCAACTGCTTGGTTTTTTACTTTTTTGCAGGAACCATTGAATCTGCGCTGGGAACCCGGCGATTTCTCACCTTGTACATGACTGCGGCTATCGGCGGCGTCATTGCGGGCCTGCTTTTTAGTGGACTGGCCTCATTCAGCGTCCCCTATGCCGGCATGATGCCCAGCCTGCTGGCTTTGATTGTCACTTTTGGCCTGCTGCAACCCGAGGCCGTCATTCTGTTATTTTTTGTACTTCCGGTGAAGGCTAAATTTATCAGTTACGGCACCGTTATCGTCACCGCGTTGACTTTTTTAGCCAAAGCCAATGTCCACGGGGCGTATCATCTGGGCGGCATACTGTTCGGCTATCTTTACTTTCGTCCCCCCTTCCAATTGCTCAACCCCAATTGGTGGCGTTGGAAATCGTTTGAATTTTTCCAGCGCAGAAAAAAATCACGCTTTACCGTCATCAAGGGTGATAAAAACGACGACGACCGGCCAACCATTCACTAGAAAAGGCACCCAAGCTTAATATGGACCTCACCTCGCGAATCGTGTTGAATTTAGGATAACTCACCACAATCCCCCTAAATGGTAACCCCGCAGATCCAATCAAAGCCATTCATGGATTAAAATTTTATGAGAAGGTCATTTTTTTCAGATCTATAACCCATAATAAGGGTTTGGTGATCAACCCGGTCAGTGAACAAGCCTGCTTCCATACACCTTGTTTTGGGTTATAGGTCCGTTTTTTTAATCCTCAATTATTCACAATGTTGTAAACTTTTTAGATACACGGGCGTCTATAAGTCCATAGAGGTTGACACGATCCATGCCATAACTGTGTTTAGGGCGGCTTCACGGGCTTAAAAGGCGGTGACAAAATGACCCAATCCATTAAGCGCATCACATACCTGATACTTATAGCCTTTGTGATAATGTACGCCACCATGGTCCAGGCCAATGATGGGCCGGATTGGGAAGAAGGCGGCACGACGTTAGTGGGACGCGTAACCCATTTGGAGGGCAACTTATCTCGCTATGATGCTGACCAGAAAGAATGGGTGGCCACGTCCAGAGACGCCCCTGTCGGTCGCAACGATCAACTCTATACCGATGTGGATAGCAAAGCGGAACTGATTCTGCCGAACAACGCCTGGGTCCGCCTGGCCGGAGACACGGATATCCAGCTACCGGCATTGGATGACAACTACACGGAGCTGGAGATCTCCCTGGGCAAAGCGCGCTTGTACAACAAAAGTTCAACCGCTGAGATTAAGGCTGCCACGCCTTTCGGTCATATCATGACACCGCCCGGTGCCAGTGTCGATATCGACGTATACAGCGACGGCGTTGATATTGTTGCCATCCATCAAGCGGTCTACTTTGTACACCAGCGATCCGGCACCCAACATGAAATCAAGGCCGGGGCGGGCTCCCTATTTGCCGGGACACAGCAAGTCAGCGCCGGCCGTGGCGATGTCGCCACCGCATGGAACCAATGGAACAAAGAGATGGACGCCCTATGGGCCATGCGGTCCCGGACTCGAGGCGAATCCGCCACCTATCTGCCACCGGTGTTGCACTACGATGCTTATGCGCTGGACACCCACGGCTGCTGGGAGCGGGTTTATTACCAAGGGGCGTACTACCGTTTCTGGCGACCGGTCCACGTACATGCGGGCTGGACACCCTTTTCCTCGGGTGTATGGCATGTCTGGTGGGGCGATCACGTCTGGATCCCTCATGAGCCCTTTGGTTACGTTACCCACCACTACGGCAACTGGGTATTTGCCGCCGGCTATTGGTACTGGGCGCCACCCGTGACCCGTGTATCCATTCGCATCGGCCTGCCGTTGCTTCCCATCGGATTTGGCTGGTACCCAGGACGCGTGGCATGGATCCATGCAGGTGTGCATGTGGGATGGTTCCCTTTGGGGCCTTATGAACCCTACTACAGCCACCGCCGCTGGGGTAGACGCAGTGTAGTGGTGGCCAAAGGCACCCGCCAGCGTTACCGTCCCCATCATTACAAACACCGTAGCCACGCAGTGGTGGTTCATCAAAAAGACTTATACCGTAGCAAAAACTACCGCGACACCCGGATCAGAAACATCCCTGCTGCTGAGTTTGATCGAAAATTCCGTACCTCGGGTGTGCCCCGATCAAGGGTCAGCAAAAACTACCGGACAGCACCCGGGAAAAAGACGATCAGACCCAATTTGGAGCCGCGCAAGAGCCGGTGGGTCCGTAACCCAAACAGCCGCCAAAGCCAAAAGGCAGTCAATACATCGACACGCTTGCGGCAGGCCGGCACCTTGGTTGATTCAAAAACTGTATCACGAGCCACAAAAAAGCACTCTAAACGTACCATTCAGGCCAATCCGCCGCGCCCGGAGATAAGACAAGCGCCGATCCGAAACAAGAAGAATACAAAAGAGCGACCCCAAAACGATCGGCGCCTGGCCCCTGACCCCAGTCAAAGGAGCAAACAGACCGATCGATCGAGGCGTGCCAAAAACATTCGTGCTCAAACCGACACCGAAGAACCGGCCAGGAACGAAGGGCTCGATAAACGTCTGCAAAATCAGCCTCCTAAAGAAGATTACCGGCCGGAAGTGATGCGTGCGCAAAAAACCCAAGTGCCCGAAAAGACGCGCTACCAACGCGGCAACGAGTCCGGGTCTTCAAATCGGCAACTCCAAACTGCATTTAACCCTTTGGCATCATCCCAAAAACGCCCCGACCGGAAACCATCCCAAGGGCATCAAGTTCGCGCCAGGCAAGATGTAACCTCAAGCGGGTGGAAAGGACGTTCTTCCGGTCCTGAGGGTTATCGTCAACGCGGTTCCAGGCAGCGCAGATAGCCCTGTATTCACCTATTACTGCTTAGCACTTGATTAACCGTTAATAATTCAGAAACTTACCGTATCGTTTCTTAGCGACTGTTTTAAAGGCCTTAGGGTTTGCGCAAAAATAAATTTACATTTTTAGGTGTTGAGGCGCCTGCCTGGCAAGGCGCCGAAGCGTTGGAATATCGAGATATTTCTGCGCTTGGGCAACGCCGCCAGGCAGGATGCATCGGCGCATAAAAATGTGAAGTTATTTTTGCGCGAGCCCTTAGCACATAAAATAAAATTCGGCGCCTGCAGATCACTCCACAGCATCGAATACAATCCCTATTGCATCCAACGTCAACGCGTTCTATCATTCTTCCCGAAACCCGAAACCTTTTGCAAAGGATCTTTCATGCCGGATAATATACGCCCCGTAAACTATAATTTGACCATCACGCCTGATCTGGATCACTTTCGTTTTAATGGACAGGTCATCATCGAATTTGAGGCCGATGCACCCGTAGCGCAGGTGGCGCTCGATATACTGGAGTTGGCTGTATGGCAGTGTCGGTTCATCAATGCACACACCGACCATTCATGCGCTTTCACCCTGATACCGGCCGAAGAGTCCCTGAAGGTGAATTTGCCCCAACCCACCCAGGGGCGCTTTAAATTGCAGATCGACTACAGCGGCAAAATCAACGACCAGATGGCCGGGTTTTACCGCAGTGGCTACACCCACCAAGGCCAATCCAAATACATCGCCGTGACCCAATTTCAGGAAAGTTCGGCCCGGCAGGCTTTTCCTTGTATGGATCACCCGCTGCACAAAGCCACTTTCGATCTGGCTCTGGTGGTGCCCAAGGATCTGGCGGTCATTGCCAACACGCCGGCTGTGGGTGAACAGCGGGTATCGGAGACCCTCAAACAGGTGACCTTTGAACGCACGCCCATCATGTCCACCTATCTTCTCTTTTTCGGCGTGGGCCAATTTGAGTTCGTTCAAGACAGCGTGGATCCCCGGGTACGCGTGGCCACGCTACCGGGCCTGCAGCACACCACGGAACTGGGACTCACTTTCGGCCGCAAAGCCCTGCACTATTGTGAAAACTACTATGGCATCGACTACCCATTAAAAAAAATGGACCTCATCGCTGTGCCCGATTTTGCCTTTGGCGCCATGGAAAACTGGGGGGCCATAACATTTCGGGAAAATCTATTGCTTCATTTTGCCGACACCACTTCAGCCGAAGGGGTAGAACGTATATGTGAAGTGATCGCCCACGAGATTGCCCACCAATGGTTCGGCAACCTGGTGACCCCGGCGGACTGGAAGTATCTATGGCTCAACGAGAGTTTTGCCACCTATTTTGGCTATGGTGTCGTGGCCCATACCCATCCGGAATGGGGCACCTGGGATCAATTTTTACACAGCCAAACCGCCACGGCACTATCCCGTGATGGTCTTGCCGCCACC